>CBIHOX010000006.1:0-86775 GCA_966211685.1 uncultured Pseudoduganella sp. | reverse complement strand
CGATCGCCAGCGGCGACGCGTAGGTGGCCCAGGCCGGCGCGGCCCGGTTGTACAGCGCCCCGGCGCGGGCCGCGAAGCTGGAGTCCGCGCACGGCGGCTGTGCGCTGCCGTCGCGGTACAGCGTGGCGCCGTCGTAGCGCCACGCGTGGCCGGCATGGCTGAACGCCAGCACCGGTTCCGGTGACTGGCTGACGGCGAACAGTGCGCCGCCGGCCTGGAAGGCGCGGGCGCCCTCGAGCGCCATGCCTGCCAGCCGGATATCCTTGCCATCGCGCTGCACGCTGGCGGGGCGCGCCGCGTCGAGGTTGCGCAGGCGCCAGCTTCCGTCCGCGTTGCGGCGCAGCAGGATGTGCTCCTGCGCGGCGCGCGGCGCCGCCAGGTCGGCCGCGCCCAGTGTCACCGCCTGTCCCGGCGCCAGCCGGATCCGGATTTCGGCCGGATACCATGCGGCCGGGGCCCGCCACAGCGCCCATGCCTGCAGCAGCAATGGGATGAGCAGCAGCAGGAGCACGGGCTGGCGCGCCGCCAGCCCGACGGCGACCCCGCTGGATGGCGGCGCCGGGGCGGCGGGCGGCCGCAGGGCCGCCATCGGCGCGCTGGAAGTTGTCGTCCGCGCTCCCGTCAAGGGAACGGCATGCCCGGCCGCCGGCCGGGCGGCGCTCCGCGTGGCGGCGCTCACGGCTGTCCTCCACCGGGTCCGGCGGCGACGTGCAGTGGCGCCCGTCCGGCTGGCGGCCACGGCCCGCCGCCACGCCGGCCCGCGCGGGGCGCCGCGTCTGCAACGGCACTGGCGACACCCGGATGGTTCTCAGCGGCGGTTGCCGGGCCGTGTGGCGCTGCCTCATGCGCCATGGCAGCGGATTGCGCGGCGCCGGGGCCGCCGGCATGCCGGGCGCCCACTGCGCTGGCGGCGCCAGCGGCAACGCCGACCGTGCGCCGTTGCGATGCACCTTCCACGCCCGCCGCCGCGCAGGCCGCCGCCAGGGCCCGGCTGATCTCCAGCGCATGGCGGGGCCGCCCGGCCGGATCGGGATCGAGCAGGCGCAGCAGCAAGGCCAGCGCCGGCAGCGCGGCGCGGCCGCAGGCGCCGGCGAACGCTTCCATTTCTTCAGGCAGCAACGTCGGCGGCGCTTTTCCACCGTGGCGCGCCAGCAGCGTGGCGGCCGCCGCGTGCGGCTCGTCGCGCCGCGCCTGGCCGCACGCGCCGCCGAATTGCAGCGCCACGCCGCCCGTGACCATGAAATAAAACAGGCAGCCGAGCGCGAAATAATCGCTGGCGGCGCCGGTCACGTACCCGCCGCCCCGGGCGGGAAAGAATTGTTCCGGGGCCTGCCAGGCGGCCGTGCCGGTATAACTGTGCTCGCCGGCGGCGGCAAGGCGCCGGTTGGCGCCGAAATCGGCAAGCTTCACCAGGCCGCGCCGGGTGTCGACCAGCACGTTGCCGGGTTTCAGATCCAGGTGGCGCCAGCCATATTGATGCACTTTGCCCAACGCCTGGTTCAGTTGCGCCATCCACGCCAGCACGGTGCCCAGCGGCGGCGCTGCGCCGCCCAGGCGCAATGCCCGCACATGGCGGCCCAGGTCGCAGCTCATCAGTTCCAATGCCAAGACAGGCAAGCCCTGGTGGGCGCCGCAATCGAGCAGGCGCACGATATGGCGCCCGTCCCAGGGCGCCAGCGATTCCAGGAAATCGATCTCCGCCTGGGCGCTGGCCACCCAGCGCTGCCGCAGCCCCGGCCCGGCCTGCGCCATCTGCGCTTCATTGACCAGTTTCAGCGCGACGTCGCGCGCGCCGGACTGGCAGGCGGCGCGCCATACCGCGCCATACGCGGAACCGCCTATGCATTCGATCAGCCGGTAGTGCCCCCGTTCCAGGGCGATGACATCGCCGCAGCTTTCCATGTCGTTCCTTTTCGCGGCAACGCGCCGCGCCTGCGGATAGTTAGCGGGGGGAGGGAAAAACGGGGAAGGGCGGGCCCGCGCGCGCAAGACGGTATGGCGGCGGCACGGCCGGGGGGCGGCCCGGACCGGCCCTGTTCACGGCACGGCGGGGCGCACCATGAGAAACGGCCTGGCGCCGGGCAGCGTCAGGCCGTTGGTGAAAGCAGTGGAGCGGGGTGGCGTCAGTGGCCGTGGCGGTGGTGATGGCCGTGGCCGCGATAGCCGCGGTCATGGTAATAGCCGCCGCGGTATTCGTTGTAATACACCACCGGACGGGCCGGTTCCACGTACACGGTACGCGGCGCCGGGCGGTAGTAATAGCGTGGCGCCGGTTCATAGTAGACAGGCGCCGGTTCCACGTACACCGGGGCTGGCTGGTAATAGACCGGCGCCGGCTGGGTATAGACGCGGGTGGAAACGTAGCCGCCACGGTGATGGCCGCCGCTCAGGCTGTTGCCGACCGCGGCGCCCACCAGGCCGCCCACCACGGCGCCGCCCGAGCCGCCATTCTGGCTGCCGATGGCCGCGCCGATCACGGCGCCGGCGGCGGTATTGAAATCACGGTCGCCGGCGGCGCTGGCCGTGGTCGATACGGCAACGGCGCCCAGCACGGCTACTGCACTTAAGAATTTCTTGCTCAGCATGATGTGTTCCCCTTTTGCGGAGGCCCGGCGGGCCCATTGCTTCAGTTCATGGGAGCACTGTAGCGAATGTAGGAAAAATCGCCCACACCTAATACATATTCTTACAAAGCATCGCGGCTTTGTAACGCCTGCTGTTCCCACTCCTGGCGCAGCAGGCTGAACACTTTGACATCCTGGTAACGCCCGTGGATGAAGAATGCCTGGCGCAGCACGCCTTCCTCGACGAATCCGCACTTTTGCGCGATCCGCACCGATCCCGTGTTTTCCGGCGCCATCAGCAATTCCAGCCGGTGCCAGACGTGCACGTTGAACAGGTAGTCGACCAGCAGTTGCGTGGCTTCCGTCATGTAGCCGCGGCCGGACAGGGCCGGGTCGAACAGGCGGTAGCCGAGTTCGCGGGTGGTTGGCGTGCGGCTCTTGAAGTGGGTGATGACACCGACGATATGGTGCGCCAGGTCTTCCACCACGAACAGTTCGCTGTCTTCCGTGACGAAGCCGTTTTGCATGAATTCCTTGCGCATGGTTTCCGGCGACTTGAATTGCGACGAAAAATAGTCGCCGCGCGATGGCAAATCGTTCGCCAGCGCGATAAACGTGTTCAAGTCCGCCGTCAACAGGTGCCGCACCGTGCACAGTTTGCCTTTAAGCATGTTCCAGTCCGGAGTGGGGGAAGACTTAATAATATGACAGCACGACGCGGGACGGGGGTTTTTCATGCATTCCCTGCGCAAGATTAACAAATCGGTTATTGTTTTGTTCCTTTCGTTGAGGAATCACATTAATGAAACATGCCGTATTGACCACCGTCTTATGCTGCACGCTGGGCGCCGCCACCGCGGCCCCGGCCAACGATCCCGCCACCCTGGGACAGATCCGCGACACCGCCATGAAAAGCGATTACGCTTTCGAACGCCTGGCCGACATGACCGACTTGATCGGCCCCCGCCTGTCCGGTTCGCCCGGCGCGGCCGCCGCCGTGGAACAGGTGGCCGACGCCATGCGCAAGCTGGGCGCCAAAGTCACGCTGCAACCGGTCAAGGTGCCGCACTGGGTGCGCGGCGTGGAAACCGGCGAACTGGTCGCCTATGCCGGCAAGCCGGCCGGCCTGTCGCAGCGCGTGGTGCTGACCGCGCTGGGCGGTTCCGGCGCGACGCCGCCCGCGGGCATCACGGCGCCGGTGGTGCTGGTCAGGAATTTCGATGAATTGAAGGCGCGCGCGGCCGAGGTCAAGGGCGCCATCGTGCTGTTCGACGTGCCGTTCGACCAGGGCATGGCCGACCGCGGCCTGGCCGGTCCGGCCTATGGCCAGGGATCGAATTACCGCACCAACGGCCCGCGCGAAGCGGCGGCGCTGGGCGCGGCGGCCGCGCTGGTGCGCTCGGTGGGGGGCGCCGATTACCGGATTCCCCATACCGGCGCGACCCGCCTCAACGACAATGCCCGCATCCCGGCCGCCGCCGTGACGGCCGAAGACGCAATGCTGGTGGGCCGCCTGCTGAAACGCGGCCCGGTGTCGATGCACCTGACGCTGACCCCGCAAAACCTGCCGGACGCCGACAGCTACAACGTGATCGCCGACTTGCCGGGCACGGAATTGCCCGATGAAGTCGTGATCGTGTCCGGCCACCTCGATTCGTGGGACCTTGCCACCGGCGCGCATGACGACGGCACCGGCGTGGCCGGCGCCATGGGCGTGCTGCAAACCATCAGGCAACTGGGCCTGAAGCCGCGCCGCACCATCCGCATGGTGGCGTGGATGAACGAGGAGAACGGCTTGCGCGGCGGCCTGGCCTACCACACCGCCAACAAGGATGCGCTGCACCGGCAGTTCGCCGGCATCGAAAGCGATAGCGGCGGCGGGCGGCCGTTCGGCGTGCGCGCCAGCATCGCGCCGGAATCCGTGAAATATTTCGCGCCGCTGCAGCAAGCCTTGCAGCCGATCGGCGCCGGCGTGTTCCAGCGCCAGGACCACCTCGGCGCGGCCGACCTCAGTTACCTGGAAGCGGGCGGCGTGCCGCTGTTCGAGCCGGTGGTCGATACCCACAGCTATTTCCACTTCCATCACACACCGGCCGATACGCTGGACAAGGTCGATCCGGACAGCCTGAAACGCCATGTCGCGGTGCTGGCGTGGCTGACCTGGTGCCTGGCCAACATGGAGCCGCCGCGCGGCCGTGCGCCGGCGCAGGTGAATTACGCCCCGGCGCGGCCGCCGGGAGGCCGCGCCGCCCGGAACGGCGGCGGGTGCCGCCGGGGATCAGATCGCGTTCAGCGGTATCTTCAGGTAGCGCACGCCGTTGTCTTCCGGCTCCGGCAGGTGCCCGGCGCTGATGTTGACCTGGATGGCCGGCAGGATCAGCACCGGCATCTGCAGCGTGGCGTCGCGGCGCGTACGCATCTCGACGAACTGCTGTTCCGTGACGCCGTCGCGGATGTGGATGTTGCCGGCGCGCTGGTCCGCCACCGTGCTTTCCCACGCCGGCGCGCGCTGCGCGGGCGGATAGTCGTGGCACATGAACAGGCGCGTTTGCGGCGGCAGCGCAAGCAGCCGGCGCACCGACTGGTACAAGGTGGCGGCCGAGCCGCCGGGGAAATCGCAGCGCGCCGTGCCCACGTCCGGCATGAACAGCGTGTCGCCGACAAAGACCGCGTCGCCCACCTGGTACGCCATGTCGGCCGGCGTGTGGCCCGGCACGTGCAGCGCGCGCGCTTCCAGCCCGCCGATCATGAACGCTTCATCGGCTTCGAACAGGTGGTCGAATTGCGAGCCGTCGCGCGCCACGTGCTTCAGGTTGTAGATGCCGGCAAACGCCTGCTGCACGGTGCGGATGCCGGCGCCGATGGCGATCCTGCCGCCCAGTTGCGCCTGCAGGTAAGGACCGGCCGACAGGTGATCGGCGTGCGCGTGGGTCTCCAGCAGCCAGGCCGTTTCCAGCCGGTGTGCACGGATGTAGGCCGCCACCTGGTCGGCGCCGTGCGTGGAGGTGCGGCCTGATTTCGGATCGTAATCAAGCACCGGGTCGATCACGGCGCACGCGGTGCCGTCGCCGGCATGGACCACATAGGTGACGGTGGACGTGGCGGGATCGAAAAAAGCCTGGACGTGTGGATTCATATGATTTATTCGGTTTTGTGGCCGCGTCATTATAATAAATATTCATAACACCACGGTAGCGGTGCTGGCAGGCGGGGCATCGGTATGGCCGCCGTGCCGGTGATGATACCCCCATGTTATGCTGCGGCATGCAGACCGACGACGCTTCCCTCACTCCGCCTTTCCTGTATCTCGCAAAATGGACCCTGCTTGCCAGCCTGGTGGCCGCGCTGGCGGGCAGCGCTTCCGCCCTGTTCCTGTTCGCGCTGGACGCCGCCACCGCCGCGCGCCAGGCCCGGCCCGCCATCATCTGGCTGCTGCCGCTGGCCGGCTTTGCCGTCGGCTGGATTTACCTGCGCTATGGGCGCGCGGTGGAAGCGGGCAACAACCTGCTGATCGATGAGATCCACGATCCGAAACAGGTGGTGCCGCTGCGCCTGGCGCCGCTGGTGCTGGCCGCCACCGTGGTGTCGCATCTGTTTGGCGCGTCGGTGGGGCGCGAGGGCACGGCCGTGCAGATGGGCGGGGCGCTGGCGGACCAGTTGACGCACGTGCTGCACATGTTCCGGCTGCGGCCGCAGGAACGCCGCGTGCTGCTGATGGCCGGCATCAGCGCGGGATTCGCGTCGGTGTTCGGTACGCCGCTGGCCGGTGCGATCTTCGGCCTGGAAGTGCTGGCGGTGGGGCGCATGCGCTATGACGCGATCTATCCATGCGCGGTGGCGGCCATCGTGGCCGACCTGGCCGCGACGGCCTGGGGCGTGCACCATGCGCACTACAGCGCCGGGCCGGTGCCGCCGGCCGGCGCGCTGGCGCTGCTGGCGGTGGCGGCGGCCGGCGTCGCGTTCGGGCTGGCCGGCATGGCGTTCGCGCGCTGCACCCATGGCCTGTCGGCCTGGTTCAGGCGCCGTGTCTCCTATGCGCCGCTGCGCCCATTGCTGGGCGGGATCGTGGTGGCCGCCGCCGCGTGGACGCTGGGCGGGGAGCGCTACATCGGCCTGGGCTTGCCGGTGATCGCCGAAGCGTTCCACGCCCCGTTGCCGCACTGGGACTGGCTGGGCAAGTTCGCCTTCACGGTGGCGTCGCTGGGCAGCGGTTTCAAGGGCGGCGAAGTGACGCCGCTGTTCTATATCGGCGCCACCCTGGGCAATGCGCTGGCGCCGCTGCTGCACCTGCCGTTCGCACTGGCGGCGGCGCTGGGGTTCGTGGCGGTGTTCGCCGGCGCGGCCAATACGCCGATCGCCTCGACCGTGATGGCGCTGGAATTGTTCGGTCCCGCCATCGGCCCCTATGCGGCGCTGGCGTGCGTGGTGGCGTACCTGTTCTCGGGCCACACCGGCATCTACCACGCGCAGCGGCGCGGGCCCGGCAAGACCGCCCTGCAGTAACGGGCGGCCGCTGGCGCGGCCCGCTCACCGTGCGGCTGCCGGTATGCCGATTCCCAGGCGCGCCAGCAATAGCGGCAGGTCGACACTGTAGAAACGCGAAGGGGCCGGGATGCGGCTGTCGCACGGCACTTCCACGGTGGCGCCGTCGTGCAGCCCGAGCACGGCCTTGCCGCGCGTGCGGCAAGCCGCCGCCAGCGCGCCGGCCGCCGTGCCGTCCGCAACCAGGGCGCGGCCTTCGGCGGCCACCACTTGCATGCCGTCGCGCAGGGTCTTGCAATTGCGGCTGTAGGCGATGCGCGGGCCTTCGGCATTCTGGAAAAAGCCCGGGCCGTCGCAGTCGGCCGCCATCAGCGCGCTGAACGCGGCAAAGCCGAGCTGGCGCGCCATGCCGGCCGGCGCGCTGTCGGCGGGACGCAGCCAGGCGTGCCGCGCCGCGTAGGCGGCCAGTTGCGCGTCGAGCGGCGCCGCGCCTTCCATCCATCCGGTCAGCGTGGCGTCAACGCCAGCGCCCAACCCGTTACTGCCATCGCCGCTGCCACTGCCGGCCCGCAGCGCGGTGTAATAAGCGTCGAGCGCGGCCAGCGCGGCCGGTTCGGACGGCGAACGCGCGGCCAGCGCCAGCACATGGAAGGCCAGGCCGCAGTCGTAGGGCTGCCTGCCGCGCTGGTGCGCGGCCGCGCCGCGCCATGGCTTGCCCGCGGCCGCCAGGATGCAGCCATTGATGGCGCCCTCGACATCGGCGTCGAGTTGCTCCGGCGTGCGCCATCCCAACTGCGCCTCGGCGCTCCAGCGCAGGAATTCCGCTCCCCCTTCGGCCAGCAGGGCTGCCTGTGCGGCATCGGACCGACTGAACGGGGGCTGCGCCAGGTGGGCGTGTTCGTGGGCCAGGAAACCCGGCAATTCGGCGTCGAACGCGTCATCGGCCGTGGCCGGTGGGGCCGGTAATTGCAGGGGACGCTTGCCGGTGACGCCGGCCGGTTCGGGCCGGGCGGGCAGGGCCAGGCGCAGCGTAGTGCGGTTGGCGGCGTCGCCGCGCCAGCCGCCGGACGGCTTGATGGCGGTAATCGTGAATGGCGGGGTGTACGGCTGGCGCGGCAGCGCGGCGCGCAGCCAGCGCTCGACTTTCCCCGACAGGCGCGCGACGCGCGCGGCCAGGCCCGGCGGCAGGGCGGGATCGGTATAGGCGGTGGCGCCGTCCGGCAGCGCGGCCGGCAGGAACAGCAGCGGCAGCGCCTGCGCGCCGGGTGGCAGGTCGCCCGATGCGCCCAGGTGGCGCCCATCGGCCACCACCGCGCCGCCTGGCGCGGCCACGCGCCAGCGCAGCGGCCCGCACGCCGTGGTCACGGCGTAGGCCGCGGTGTGCGCGTACAGGCCGGCGCCGGACGGATAGGCCCAGGGATAGACACGGTCGATGTCGAGCGACGACGCGGGCACGCGCAAGCGCCAACTGGTGCAGCCGTCGGCGCCGCCGCCGCGCCCGATACCGGCGGCATCGACGCGGGTGCACGCGTCCATGGCTTGCCAGCCGGCGCGCATGGCCTGCGCGTCGGACGGACCGATGCCATCGTTGAGGAACGCCAGTTTGCCGCACGCGGACGGCACGTCGTATTGAATCTGCAGCGCGGCCGGGTCAGGCATCGTCAATGTAATCGTGACGCCTGCCGGTTCCGCGCTGCCCGCCGATGCCGCCAGCGGCATCAGCAGGATGGAAAGAAGCTTCAAGGCTGCTCCGCAATGGTTGCCGTTATGTTCACGTGGAACCGGCAGTGTAACCGATGCGGACGTACTCCCGGGCCGGGGCGGGCCTGGCCGGAAGATCAGTTGGAGGCGATGGTGCGCGCCACCATGTTGGTGCTCTTGCAGGCGCCGATCGCGCCGGCTTTGGAGCCGGTTTCTACCGTCATTGCTTCCTGGCATGCGCCGCTTTGCTGCTGGCGTGCCGCATGGCTGGGCGCCATGAAGCCGTTCAGAACATAGAAGAAGTAGAAGGCAATAGCTGAGATGGCAAATGTTTTCATTTTTACTCTACCCGTTGCGTTATAGAAAAAATTCTATCAGAAGTGCCTTAAGATGTGTCAAATAAAAAGCAAATTTAATTAACACAAAGAAACTTATGATGGGCAAAAGCAACAGATTGGCTTTTGCTACAGAATAATTTGCTGCGACGCAATATTTTATAAGGAGGGCATGAAGTGGCCCAAAGGATTTAGTGGTGTAACGCCTGCTTTACCCGTCGCGCAGTGGACTGCGCTTGTTCATGTAGCTAACTCATCCGTTTGCAGTATCATGCTGCGCACGATTGAAAAAGGCAATATTTACAATTAGGTATTGCAGAAAAAGTGGCTTTTTCGCTATCGGTCATTGTTTTTATTGTATCACACTTGTTGCGTTGCAATGTAATTGTAAATTTATTGCCAATGAGCATTAATCGTGGCGGGGCAAAATCATGCCATGTTTTTCGAGGACGTGTCGTACGATTGCGCACATATCGGGTATGGTTACAGAAGGTGTGTATTGTATATGACAAAAATTGCCTTGCGGAATTAAACCAGCCCATCTCCGCGGCGGAAAGTATGTAACAATTGGCTTAGTTCCTGAAAGTAAAGGATAATTCCCTGTTTTATGAGATTTATGACAACCAGCGTGGAGCGAGACTTGATCGATAGCGAACCGAACGAAGAAGTGTGCACGACCCCGGAGGCGGCACGCCTGCTCGGCATCTCGCCATCGACAGTGCAACAGCTGGTTGAAGCGGGCATCATCAAGGCATGGAAAACCCGGGGCGGGCACCGCCGCATTCCCTTGTCCGCGGTGTATGCGTACAAGGCCGGCGCCGCCGCCGCGCAGGAACCGGCGGTGACCAGCGTGCCCGCGGCCAGGGATGCGCAGCCGCGCGCCGGCCAGCCGCTGCAAGTGCTGGTGGTGGAAGACAATGAAATGCAGCGCGTGGTCTACCAGCAGCATTTCACGGCGTGGCAATTGCCGATGCAAGTGCAATACTGCGACAACGGGTATACGGCGCTGCTGGAAATCGCGGCGCGCAAGCCCGACGTGCTGCTGTCGGACATCCTGATGTCCGGCCTCGACGGCCTGGAAATGGTGCGCACCCTGCTGGAACGGCCGGAACTGGCCGACATGAACATCGCCATCCTGAGCAGCGTGGAGCCGGACGTGCTGGCGCAGCGCGGCGGCGTCCCGGCCCACGTGCTGTACTTCGGCAAACCAGTCGACTTCGACGAATTGCGAGGCTACCTGCGCGGCTGCTGCGCGCAAAAGGCGCGGCGCGACGGGCGGCCGCCCGCGGCCTGACCAGCGCCGTTCCCCGGCGTCCCGTTAACGCCGCCGGTCAGCGCCGGGCAGTCGGCATTGGCCCTCCGGCGGACGTGACAGCCGCCGTCCAGCGGTCCCTCGGCGGTCCTGCATCGGCCCCGCAGCGGCCCTCCAGCGGCCCATTGGCGGTCCTTCGGCGGCTCCTCAGAACAGTTCAATCGCGGGCCGCGCCGCCGGGCCGCTGTCCATGCCCAGTGCGGCGTCATGCACGGCGCGCTGCTGCGCCATCACATAGTGTTCGCGGTGCTGTTCCAGCATCGCGCCCAGGCCCGGCGCCGATTGCTGCAGCGCCGGCGGCGACATGGCGTCGGCCACCACCTCGTTCAGGTGCGCCACGATCTTTTCCAGCATGGCCTTGACGTTTTCAATCTGCTGGCGGCTCATGTCCTGGAACTGCATGTGGCCGAGCGCGCCCACGATCCTGCCGTGGATGTCGCCGATGGCCTGGTGCGATTCGGCGCAGGTGCGCGCCAGGTCGCCCAAGGTGTCGGCAAAGTCGCCCATGGTGGCTTCGAAGCCCTGCGACAGCGCGCCGATCTGTGCGTCGCAGGCGCGCGCATTGGCCACGATGTCGAGCAGGCTTTGGCGCACCTGGCCACCGACCACGCCCAGCGCCTCGTCGATGGCGCTGGTGGCCTGTTCGGTGGCCTGCGCCAGGTGGCGCACTTCGGTGGCCACCACGGCAAAGGTCTTGCCGGCCGGGCCGGCGCGCGCCGCTTCGATGGCGGCGTTCAGCGCCAGCAGGTTGGTCTGGCGCGCAATGGTGCGGATCAACTCGGTGGACCCGGCCAGCCGGTCGAGGTGCGCCAGCACGTCCTGCACGCGCAGTTCATCGGCCTGCGCCTGGCCGGCGCGGTCGGCGATGAAGCCCGACAGCTGGTCCAGCATTTGCTGGTTCTGTTGCAGCCGCGCGGACTGGCGCGCGGTGCTGTCGGCGTCGCAGCCGCGCAGCAGTTCCAGCAACTGCGAACTCGCGGCCGACAGCGCCTGCAGTTCCGTCATCACGGCAACCGCGCCCTGTTCGGTGCACTGGTTGGCCGCGTCGAGCTGGCCCGTCACCACCGGCAGGTAGGTATTGAGGTCGTCGAGGTTGCGGCGCATGCGCGTGCGGTGCGACAGCACCACGGCGCGCTGCGCCAGCCAGTCGCTGGCGGCGCGGCACAGGCGTCCGTGCAGCAGCGGCTGCAAGAGGGCCGCCAGGCGGCGCTGGGCGGCCAGCAAGCCAAACACCGACGCGGCCACCAGCACCGCTTCGCCCGCGCGGGAACCGGGCGCGTGCAGCAGCGGCGCCAGGAGGTCATGGAATTGCGCGTGCAGCAGGCCGGCCGTGCCGGCCAGCAGCGCGCTGGCCAGCATGCCGGCGCGGCCGCTGCCAATGAACAGGCGGTGCATGATGGCCTCCTTATGCGCCCGGCACCAGGCGGCGGATCACGCCCAGCAGGTCAGGGCCCGGCACCGGCTTGACCAGCCAGCCGGTGGCGCCCAGGCGCTTGGCTTCGTCGCGCTTGGCCGATTCGCTCTCGGTGGTCAGCGCCAGGATGGGCGTGAAGCGCAGCACGGTGCGGGCGTGGCGGATGAAATCGAGCCCGTTCATGTTGGGCATGTTGATGTCGGTGATGATCAGGTCCGGCTTCAGGCCGCCCTTCAGGCGCTGGAACGCTTCCTGGCCGTCCTTGGCGGTATCGACTTTCAGGCCATTCATTTCCAGCGTGCTGCGCAAGCTCATCAGCATGGTGGCGGAATCGTCGACGAGGAAGATGGATTTGGACATGGCGGTTCTCCTTGTTATGGAACGTAAAAAACAGGTCAGGCGGTCAGGCGGTCAGGCGGTCAGGCGGGGCAGGCGGCGTCCAGCCAGGCGGCCAGTCCAGCGTCGGCCGGCGGCGCGGCAATCGCAGGGCGGGCCGCCATCAGCAATTGCAGCACGGCCGCATGGCAATGGGTGCAGGCCGACAGGTCGACTTCGCGCGGCTGTGACTGCGGCGGCTGCGCCATGCACAGCCACGCCAGCAAGTCTTCCGCTTCCTCCACCGTGACGGCGCCGCTGAAGCGGGCGCGGTCGCCTTCGTAGGTAATGGCCATCACAGCATCTCCTTCGGGTTCAGCACCATCAGCACGGAACCGTCGCCCAGCAGCGCCGAACCGGCGTAGCAGGACATCCGGCCCAGCTCTCCGGGCAGGGGTTTGAGCAGCACGTCGATGACGCCGCGGAACTGGTCGACCAGCAGGCCGACCCGTTCGCCGCCGGCGCGGACCACCAGGGCCGCCAGTTCATTGTCGGCGTTGGGCAGCGGTTCGGCCGGCAGCGCCAGCAGGGCATTGAGCGCCACCAGCGGCACGATGGCGCCGCGCAGCACGGTCGTCATGCTCTGCTTGATGGTGCGGATGGCCGCCATCGGCAGGCGCACCGATTCCACCACCAGGTCCATCGGCACGCCGAAGATCTGGCCATCCGATTCCACCACCATGACGTTGGTGACGGCCACCGACAACGGCAGCGACAGGCGCAGCGTGGTGCCGGCGCCGGGCACGCTGTGCAATTCCAGCGCGCCGCCCGCGTTCGACAGCGCGGTGCGCACCACGTCCATGCCGACCCCGCGCCCGGACAGGTCGGTGACCGCGTCCGCCGTGGAAAAGCCCGGCGCGAACACCAGTTCCTGCGCCTGCGCATCGGTCAGGCGCTCGGCCTGCGCGGCGTCGATCACGCCCTTGGCGACGGCCTTGGCGCGGACTTGCACGGGGTCGATGCCGCGCCCGTCATCCGATATTTCGATGCGCACGCGGTCCGATTCCTGCGACGCGCGGATCACCAGTTTGCCACCGCGCGGCTTGCCGGCCGCGACGCGCTGTTCCGGCGTCTCGAAGCCGTGATCGAGGCTGTTGCGCACGATGTGCATCAGCGGGTCGGCCAGCACTTCGACGATATTCTTGTCGGCTTCGGTGTCTTCGCCTTCCAGCACCAGGTCGACTTCCTTGCCGAGGCGGCGCGAAATGTCGCGCACCAGGCGCGGGAAGCGCTGCAGCACCACCGACACCGGCATCATGCGCACCTGCATGATGGCGTCCTGCATTTCCTCGGCAATGCGGTTGATGACCGCGTACTGGGCCTTGATGTCGCGCGCCAGTTCGCGCACGCCGAACTGGTTTTCCGCGCGGCTGGCCAGGTAGGGCAGGCTGTTTTTCGCCACCACCATTTCACCGATCAAGTCCATCATGCGTTCGACCTTGGCCTGGTCGACTTTCAGCACCTTGCCGATCTGGACGTCGTCGGCGCGGCGGCCAAAGCGCGCATCGTCTTCGCCGCCGCGTTCGCGGCCGGCGGCCGATGCAGGGTTGCCGATTGCATGCGCGGAGGCGGGAACGCCCGCGTCGCCGCCGGCGCGGGCCGCCATTTGCGCGGCCAGCCAGTCGCGCAGCGGCGCGCTGCGGTTCTCCGCCAGCGCGGCCTCCAGCGCCGCGGCGATGGCCGCGCCATGGGCGGGGCTGAAGCACGCGCCCAGCGTGGCGGCCACGGCGCGCAGGCGGCCCGGCAACCAGGCGTCGCCGTCGGGCAGGGCCAGGATGGCGGCCTGCGTTTCCAGCACGGCCAGCATATGCGGCGCCGGCGCGGCGGGAGCCGTTGCCGGCGCGGCCATGGCCAGCGGGTCGATCCTGACCTGTTCCGGCACGTAGCGGAAATACGTGTCCAGTTCCGCGCGCGGCGCGTCCGACAGCATGGTGAATTCCAGCACGCTGCGGTAGCAATCCATCGATTCCAGCGCCGGCCATGGTTCCAGCGCCCGCACCGCGTGCCACAGGATGCCGGGCGCCTGGCGCGCATGCAGGAACGGGTCTTCTCCCTTGAAATAGCATTCCGGCTCCGGCGTGTACGTGACCAGCGACACCGGCCGGCCCTGGCGGGCGGCCGCTTCGGCCGGCGCGCGCGCCGCCTCGGGCAGCGCATGCAGCGGCACGCCGGCGGCGGCATCCTGCCCGCCTTCGTCGGCCCCACCGCCTTGCGCCGCGAGCCCCGTATCGGGGTTGGCGGCGGCCATCAGCGCGCGCAGCGCCTTGGCCAGCGCCACCGACGGGGCCTGGTGTTCGGGGCCGATGGCTTCATGGGTGGCGATGTCGTCCACCAGCACGGCGATGAAATCCATGGCGTCGAGCAGGCGGTCGGCCAGCGCCGGCGAATACGCCACGCGGCCGTCGCGCACCGCGCCCATCAAGTCTTCGGCCGCGTGCAGCACGCGCGTCATTTCCGGGAAATCGAACAGGCCGCTGTTGCCCTTGAGCGAATGCACCTGGCGGAACAGTTCGGCCATCATGGCGGCGCTGGCCGGCGCCTGTTCCATCGCCATCAGCTGCGCACCGATCGATTCCAGCAGGTCGCGCGCCTCGTCGATGAATTGCTGCATCAGCGGCGTCATTGCAGCGCTCCCGGGCCGAGCAGCACGCTGCAGTACGCCAGCAATTCGTCGGGCTGGGCCGGCTTGACCAGGTAAAAGCTGGCGCCGGCCGCGTACGCGCGGGTGCGGTCGAAGTCCTGCGCTTCGCTCGACACCATCAGCGCGGGCGCCTGCATGATGTCCTGCTGGCGCAGCGCGCGCAGGAAGTCATAGCCGTCCTGCTGCGGCATGTTGATGTCGACCAGGTACAGGTCGAACGGCGCGCACAGCGCCTTTTCCATGGCTTCGATGCCGTTCACGGCTTCGTCCACCGCATAGCCGGCGCCTTCGAGGATATGGCGGTGGTACATGCGCACGGTGGCGGCGTCGTCGATGACGAGGATGCGTTTGGATGCCTGGTTCATTGCGGGGCCTTCTGGTAGACGATGGCTTCCGGGAATTTGCGGACCCGGAACAGGGAAGAAATGCGACTCATGGATTCCGAATGGCCGAGGCATACGAAGCCGCCCGGCGCCAGCGCGTCATACAGCGCTTCCGCGGCCTGGCGGCGCGAGTGGTCGTCGAAATAAATCAGCAGGTTGCGGCAGAACACCACGTCGATGCCGCGGTAGGCGGCGGTCTCCATCGGTTCGGCCAGGTTCACGCGGGTGAATTCCACCGACTGGCGCAGCGCTTCGCTGATGCGGTATTCGCCGTCGCCGGCCGGCGTGAAATGCGCGCGCAGGATGTGCGGCGGCAGGTTTTGCACCGAGCGCTGCGAATACAGGCCGCGCTGCGCCTTGTGCAGGATGTCGGTATTGATGTCCGACGACACCAGCTCGACGTCCCACTGCGCCAGCTGCGGCCAGTATTCGGTCAGGTACAGCGCGATCGAATACGGTTCCTCGCCCGACGACGACGGGATCGACCAGATGCGGATGGTCTCACCCGGCGCCTTGCGCGCCACCACTTCCGGCAGGATCGATTGCACCAGGCACTTGAACTGGTATTCCTCGCGGAAGAAGTATGTCTCGTTGACCGTCATCAGGTTGGTCAGGGTTTGCAATTCCTCGCCCGACGCCTGGAAGCGCAGCAGCGTGAAATAGCTGCGGAAGCTGCTGGCGTCGGTGGCGCGGATGCGTTCCTCCAGCCGCTTGTCGACGAAATAGCGCTTGCTTTCCTCGAACTGGATGCCGGTCTTGCGGTAAAAGAATTCACGGAACTTGTGGAATTCCTCGGCGCCGATCAGGGATTCAGTCACGGGCGCCCCCGGGCAGGCGTTGCAGGGCGAAGCCGGCGGCAAACTGGATGTACGGTTCATATTCAAAGCGTTCTTTCAGCCGTTGCAGGAAAGGGGCGGCGCGCGCCGTGCCGACCTCGCCCAGCAGGTCGACCGCGGCCGCGCAGACATTGACGTGGGCATCGTGCTCGACTACCTGCAGCAGCCATTCCTCCACCTGCGGGTGGCGCAGCGATTCGAGGATGTTGACGGCGAAGATGCGCACGTCGGCGTCGGCGTCGTTCAGCAGCGGGGCGATGATGGCCGGCACTTCCTGCGGCCGGGTCTTGAGCGCCTCGATGGCGCCGTTGCGCAGCGCCACGTCCTCGCTGCGCAGGCAGTGCGCCAGGCACGCCACCGCGTCCACGGTGCCGATGCGCGCCAGGCTGCCCAGCATGGCGGTGCGCGCCGCGCTGTCGGTTTCCATGTGCAGGCGCGCCAGCAGTTGCGGCGCGGCCAGCGGGTGCGCCGCCAGCGCCTGGGCCGCATGGCGGCGCACGCAGGCGCTCGGATCGTCCAGCAGCGCCACCAGCTTGCCGGTGTCGGGCGGCGCGGCCGCGGTGTCGGAAGGACGGGTGTTTTTAATGAATGCCATGTTGATCTCCATAAGCCCATGCAATCAGTTGGCGGGCAATGCCTTGCGCTGGCAGCACCATCGTGGCGCCGCTGCGGTCGATCAGCGCCTTGGGCATGCCATACACCACGGCGGTTTCTTCGGATTCGGCGACGGTGCGCCCGCCCTGGCGGTGCAGGTCGCTGAACGCGTCGGCGCCGTCGTGGCCCATGCCGGTCAGCATCACGCCGATCAGCTGGCGCGGCGCGCAATGTTCCAGCGCGCTGCGCGCCAGCAGTTCCACCGACGGGTGCCACAGGTGGCCCTGGGTTTCCGGCCGCGCCAGCACGGTCAGCCTGCCGCCGCGCGTGGCCAGCACGGTATCGGCGCTGCCGCGCGCAATATAAATGTTGCCGGGTACAAGTTCCTGCGGCGCGCCCACTTCGCTCACGCGCAGCGCGCACAGCGTGTCGAGCCGCCGCGCGAACGGCCCGGTGAAGGCGGCGGGCATGTGCTGCGCCACCACCACGGGATACGGATAGTCGGCCGGCAGCAGCGGCAGGATGGCTTCCAGCGTGCCGGGCCCGCCGGTCGATACTCCGATCAGCACCACGCCCGAGACCGCGGCGCCGGACGGGCCCCCGCGCGGCGGGGGGTGGGGGGCGGCCGCTACCGGCGCGGCGCCCGCGCTGGCGGGCGCCCGCGCCGAAGCCGGCGTACCGCCCGCCTCCCGCGATTGCCTGGCGGTGCGTTCCGGCTCCCGGTCCAGGGTCCGGACGGCGCCGCGCTCCGGGGCGCGGTCGGCACACCGCGCCGGGGCCCTGCCTGCGTCTCGTTCCGAAGCCCGGTCCGCCGTCCATTCCGCGCTGCGGCCGCCCACGCGCTCGGACGCCCGCTCCGGCGCGCGTTCCGCCGCGGCGCCGGATACGCCGGATGCGCCGGCCGAGGGTTGTCCCGCCGGCCCCTGCGCCTGGCGCAGGCCACGCCTGACCCGCGCGCGTGACGCTTCCTTGACCTTGGACAGCAGCAGCGGCGCCACCTCGTCCATCGACAGGGAAATCGTGCCGCCCGGCTTGGCCACGAAATCCACCGCGCCCAGCGCCAGCGCCTCGAACGTGGCCAGCGCCCCCTGTTCGGTCAGCGACGACACCATCACCACCGGCGTCGGGCGTTCCTGCATGATGTGGGCGAGGGCGGTCAGGCCATCCATTTCCGGCATGTTGATGTCGAGCGTGACCACGTCCGGCGCGAATTCGCGTACCGCCAGCACGGCTTCCGCGCCGTTGCGGGCGCAGCGCACCTGGTAGCCGCCTGTTTCGAACAGGTTGGCCAGGTGGCGGCGCATCAGCGCGGAATCGTCGACGATGAGCAGCCGTGTCGCCATGCCGTGCGCCTCCTTACGCCGCCAGGCGCGCCAGCGCGTCGCTGTCGTCGCCGTCCACCAGGCAGACCGGTTCGATCAGCTGGATCATGCGGTTGTGCCGCTCCAGGTTGGCTACCCGGCCCAGCAGGCGCGCCTGCGCCTGCGACAGGCGCGGCGCCGGTTCGATCGCGGCGCGCGGAATCTTCAGCACCTCGGTCACGGCGTCGACGATGAAGCCGATGCGCACGCCCTTGATCAGGAATACCATGATGCGCTGGCGGTCGTTGCGCTCGATCGGCGCCAGGTCCAGGCGCTTGCGCTGGTCGATCACCGGCAGCACGGCGCCGCGCAGGTTGATCACGCCCTCGACGAAATGCGCCGCCTTCGGCACGTGCGTCAATTCTTCCGGCACCCGGACGATTTCCTGCACGCCGGCGATCGGCACCCCGAATTCGCCGTCGGCCAGGTGGAACACCACCACCTGTTCCTCGTCGTCGGCCGCGCCGGCCGCGTCGTTGATGTCGTCGGATTGCTGTTCCATGTTTTCTCCCGTGGAGGCAATGAGTTCCTGTACCACGGCCTGGTGGCAGATGCGGTCCACGGCGAGGATCGCGACCAGCCGCCGGCCGTTGTCGAGGCGGCAGATGCGGCCGATGTCGGCCATGCCGCTGGTTTTTGCCAGCAGCGCCGGCATCGCGTCGACCAGCCGGGCCGGCACGCGCAGCACTTCGGACACGCTGTCGGTCACGATGCCGACCGCACTGTCGCCCATGGCGGCCACCACCACGCGGCTGCGCTCGTCGAGCTGGCGCGCGGCCAGTCCGAACAGGCTGCGCAGGCTGACCAGCGGCAGCAGCCGTTCGCGCAAGGTCATCAGGCCCAGCACGTGCGGCGGCGAATTCGGCACGTGCACGATGTTGGCCGGCACCTGCACGATTTCCTGCACGCTGGCGATGTCGATCGCGTATTCCTGTTCCGCCACCGTGAAATTGACCAGCTGAAGCTCGTCGGCGGCCTGCTGTTCATCGTTGGCGGCCGTGGCGGCGGCGCCGGTGAGGCCGGCCTGGCCGCGCGCCAGCGCGGAAATCGCTTCGAACTGCTGCGCCACCAGCTTGCCGAAATCCAGCACCATCACCATCGAGCAGCCGGCCACGTTTTTCAGGATGCCGGTCAACAGTTCGCTGTCGACCGTGCTGCGGATGCCGGCCACGCCTTCGATGCGGTCGGCGTCGACGTCAATCACGCTGGCGACGCGGTCGACCACGAAGCCGAGTGGCTGGCCCAGGTCGATCACCACGGCGCGCGTCAAATCGTCGTGTTCGCGCGTTTCAAAGCCGAACAGGCGGCGCAGCGAAATGATGGGCAGCACGCGGCCGCGCAGGTTGGCCAGGCCGTCCAGCGTGGGCGGCGCCAGCGGCACCCGCACCACGGCGGGCACGCGGATGATTTCCTGCACCGGCGCCATGTCCACCGCGAACATTTCGCCGGCGATTTCAAAGGTCACGAACTGGCGGGTATCGGATGGCGCACCGTCGCCTTCCGCCGGTTCGCCGTGTTCCCCGTGTTCGAGGAGCGTATCGTCACTCATGCGTTTCTCCCGGCTCAGGCGCTTTGCAGTTCATCGGCCAGCGACGCGATTTCCTCGATCGCGGCCGCCAGGTCGTCGGCGCCGCGCGACTGCTGGGTGGCGGCGCCTGCGGCTTCGCCGGCGGCTTTTTCCGCCGTCTGCGCAGCCGTGGAAATCTGTTCCACGCCGACCTTGGCCTGGCCGATGGCCGTGACGATGGAGTTGGCGGCCGCCAGGATTTCCTGCGTGCCCTTGTCGACCGCGGCGATGTCGGATTCGATGGTGACCAGGTTGGCGGTCGACTGCTTGGCCATCTCGGTTTCCTTGATGGCGGCGCGCACGATTTCATCGAGGTCGCCCGAGACGCGCACGATCTGGTCCTGCACGGCTTTCACCAGGTCCTTGATGCGGTCGGCGTTTTCCGCGGAATCGCGCGCCAGGTTGCGGATGTCGGTCGACACCACCACGAAGCCCTTGCCGAATTCGCCGGCGCGCGCCGCTTCCACCGACCCGTTCACGGCCAGCATATTGGTCTGGATCGACACGGTGGTGATCGACTCGACGATCTTGTCGATGCGGCGCGACACCTGTTCCAGGTCTTTCACCTGGCGGATGCTGGCCTGCGTGCCCTTGACCGACGATTCGATGCCGACGATCAGCTGGTCGACCGCGACCTTGTTGGTGGCCAGCAGCCCCTGCACGTTCTGCACTTTTTCACCGGACTGGGTGGCGCGCGCCTGCGCCAGTTCCACGCCTTTTTCGATTTGCGTGATGGCGGCCGACGACTGTTCGCTGGCGGCGGCGGCGGTCTGCGCGCCTTTGCGGATCTGTTCGATGGCGGTCATGATCTGGCTGGCCGCGCGGTTGATTTCCTGCACCGACGACGACAGTTCCTCGGCGTTGGACGCCACGTCTTCGGCGCTCTTGGCGACGTCGGTGGAGTTGCGCAAGTCGTCGGCCAGTTCCGACAGCGCCTGCGCCGCGCGCTCGCTCTCGTTCAGGGCCTGGGTCTGTTCATTGACGGTCTTCGACGATTCCAGGGCGGCGGCCGACTGTTCCTCGGCGGCGGCGGCAATGGCTTCGGAACCCTTCAGCGCCTGCAGCGCGGCGTCGTTGGACTGGGTGGCGCCGGCCGCGATCTCGCGCACGCCGGACACCACGTCGATCATGTCCAGGCGCACCTGTTCCAGTTGGTTGGTGATGCTCTTGCCTTTTTCGACTTCGCCTTCCACGGTCTTGGCGGAATGGTTGATGCCGTCGGCAATGGCGCGCACTTCCTGCTGGATCTGGCCCACCAGGTCCTGGATCTGCTTGGCGCTTTTTTCCGACGTTTCGGCCAGGTTGCGCACTTCGTCGGCCACCACGGCAAAGCCTTTGCCATGCTTGCCGGCGCGGGCCGCCTCGATCGCGGCGTTCAGCGCCAGCAGGTTGGTCTGGTCGGCAATGCGCACCACGGCCTTGACGATTTCGCCAATGTTGGCGGCCTGGGTTTCCAGTTCCGCCACCATGGCCACCGACGCCGACTGGCGCTGCGCCGCCACGGCCACGTTGTCGATCAGGCGCCCGATGTCGTCGGTGGTGCGCTGGATCAGGCCTTGCACGGCTTCGGACTTGGTCTGGCTGACACTGGCGTTGTTCAACTGGCGCGTGATGGCCTGCGTGACCAATTGGAAGCTGGCCAGCGATTCCTGGGCGGCGCTGGACGCGGTTTCCGCGTTGGACGCGATCTGGTCGGAAGCACGGCGCAACTGTTCCGCCGCGGCCGCGGCTTCATTGATGCCGGACGACAGCTGGGTGGTGGCGGCGGCGACCCGTTCAGCGGCCTGCTGCTGCTTGGCCAGCGTGCGGGCCCGCTTGCGCTGGGCGTCCGCGTCGCGCGAGCTGACGGCGCTCAGTTTGCCGGGTTCCGCGTGCTGGGGCAGCGCAGTGATTTTTTTGACCAGGGCCATGCTTGTACTCCTTTGGTGAGGGAAGGCGAGGGTTCGCCAGGGGGGCTGGCAGGCGTCAGTCGGCCGCGCCTGCGGGTTGAATCTGTTGAAAGTGGGTGGCGCCGCCGGCGGCGCAGTCGGCGACTTCGCGCATCACGTGCGCATATTCATCGCGCAGCGCATTGGCCGCGCCAGCCGCCTCCAGCGCGCCGTCGCTGGCGCCGGGACGCCCGGCGCGCTCGACGTCGGCCGCCAGCCGGCCAAGCCGTCGCGCGCCGATCAGCATGGCGCTGCCCTTGAGCGTGTGGCTGGCGTTGCGCCATTCGGCGCGGTCGCCGTCGCGCAGCGCGCGTTCCAGCTGCTGCATGGTGGCCGGCGTGCTGCTGAGGAAAAGCTTCAGCAGGCGCACGCAGACCCCGGCGTCGTGGCAGGCGGTGGCGTACAGTTCGTGCACGGCGAAATGGTTGTAGCGCGGGGAGGCATTCATCGGGGACTCCGTCAGACGCCCTGGCCGAGGATGGCGGCCAGGTCGTCGATTTCCAGGGGACGCGCGTAGCACGCCTGCATGCCGGCGTTCAGGCATTCGATGCGCGCCGGTTCGAGGTCGCCGGCGGTCAGCGCCACGATGCGCGGCTGTTCCCAGCCGCCGTCGGCGGCGCGGATCTGGCGCGCCATTTCCAGGCCATCCATCTGCGGCATGCGGCAGTCGGTGAGCACCAGTTCGCAGCGGTGCGCCGCCAGCCACCGGAGCGCTTCCACGCCATTGCTGGCGCACGCGACCTGCTCGACGCCCAGCAAGCTCAACTGGGTTTGCAGCAGCAACGCGTTGAGCGCGCAGTCATCCACGATCAGTACGGCGGGGGTCTCTGTGACGGGGTTCATTGGCGTCCTTAAATTCACCTAAATCAGTGAAATCAGTAAAAACAGTGATGCTCATCTTAGGTGTCGAAATGTTGAGCGGCAATAAGGGATTCGCATAAAACACTGTTTTTATGGAGAAAAACAACAGAGTGTCCAGGACGAATGTTTGCAATATCGTCAGAAAAACAATAAATGCGGTGAAATCGGGTTGTGCGGAGGAGGGGGAGGGACAGTGTTGCTCTGGTGATTATGTTGCGAACATGGCATAATGCCGGGCTCACACTGCTCCGATGGTGAAATTGGTAGACACTGCAGACTTAAAATCTGCCGCCGCAAGGCGTGCCGGTTCGATTCCGGCTCGGAGCACTCCAGTCTCCATGCGGGTTTCGCCCGTAGTGCTCACTAACAAAAGCCCAGGAATTCGTTCAGCAATTCCGAGTTTTTTCCGCAAACATCCAAATCGACTGTACAGGTCGTCCCTCGACAGATTGAATACGCCCGACTTGCGTTGAGCCGAAAAAGGCCCGATCCATTCGGCCCCAAAGAGCGGCAAGGCCCCTGCTGACACCGCTCTGGCGCGCGCCGTTGCCCCGGTTTGACCGGACCGCGCCAATCAACGCCTCGCGCTTTGGCGGCAACAGGCAGGCGGCGAACCCGTTGCACGCCCCATCGCCGGCCGGCCTGCACATCCGTACCATCCTCGCACTGCATTCCGCGGAGATCACGTCCGTGTTTGGCGCAGCCGGCGTTGTCGGCCATGTCGCCGCCAACCGTGAATGCACCTTGCCGCTTGCCCCCGCCGCATTTGCAATCGTGACTTTTGTCACAGCACACAGTGACTTACAGCACTATTCGCTGATTTGACTACTCGTTATCGTCATAGCGCTGGATTGAACCGTTCGATCCACAACGGGATAAAGCCGCACGTCCTTTGCCGGGATTCCGCTGAAGCACGCATTGAGTCGACGTCGACACCGCCATTCCAGCCGGTACCGCACGGCGCCTGCGCGGACGACGGATGACTGGTCTCGCTGAACTCAGCCCGCCCGACCCTGGTGCGAGCAAGGCGAACGTGCGCTGTTTACGGGTTTTACTGGTATGTGCACAAGGAGGCATTGCAATGCGCTGTTTAATCATCGATAACTATGATTCATTCACATGGAATCTCGCCGATTACGTGTCGCAGTTATTTGGGGTGGACCCGATCGTCGTGAAAAACGACGAGTATTCCTGGACCGAGTTGAGCCGCCGCGGCGGTTTCGATGCGATCATCGTTTCTCCCGGTCCAGGCTCCGTGACCAACGCGGCGGATTTCAATGTCTCGCGCCAGGCGCTGGAACAAAACGAGATTCCGGTGCTCGGCATTTGCCTGGGCCACCAGGGCCTGGCGCATATCTATGGCGCGTCGATCGTGCATGCGCCGACGCCGTATCACGGCCGTGTTTCCACGATCCGCCATAACGGCAACGAACTGTTTGCGGGGATCCCGCCGCAGTTCGAGGCGGTGCGCTACCACTCGCTGATGGTGGCGCCCGAATCCATCCCGGCGGAGGTAGAGGCCATCGCGTATGCCGACCCCGATATCGTCATGGGGCTCGCGCATGCCCGTTATCCCAAGTGGGGCGTGCAATTCCATCCCGAGTCGATCCTGAGCGACTACGGCAAGCAAATCATCAGCAACTTCGGCCGCCTGGCCGGGCAGCACGGCAGGGCCAGGGGACGGGTGGCCCCGGCCTCCGGCGGAACGGCTGCCCTGGCTGCCGCGGCAAAAGCGCCCGCTGTCCGGCCGGGCACTTGCAAGCTCGTGACGGCAAGCTTTGCCTGCGAGCGCAGTTCGGAAGACATGTACCTGGACTTGTTTTCACGCGAAGAGCACAGCTTTTGGCTGGACAGCCAGTCGGGCGCCAGCAGCGGCGCCCGGTTTTCATTCATGGGGGCGGTCGGTCAACAGCATGTCATCCGCTACCGCGTCGAGCCGGATTTGCCGGTGCAGGAAGGCGGCTTGCGCTTGCTGGCCGCCATGGACAGCGTACTCGAGTCCGTCGTGGTGGAAGCGGATCAAGCGGTTCCATTCGATTTTCGTGGCGGGTACGTGGGGTTCATGACCTATGAAATGAAAGCCGTGTTCGGTGCGCCTGTGTCGCATGGCAATGCCATTCCCGACGCGATCTGGATGTATGTGAAGCGGTTCGTCGTGGTCGATCACGTGGAAAAGCGGGTATGGGTGGCGGCCGTCGCGGAACGGGACAATGGGAGCGAGGAAGACGCCGCGGACTGGGTGGAAAGCATGGCGGCGCGGATCGCGAATCCCCGTTATCGCGCGGCGCCGCGGCGATCGCTGCATCTGGCCCAGGTGGACGTGGCACTGAACCACAGCCGCAAGCAATACCTGGACGCGATCTCGCAATGCAAGGAGCGCATTCGGGATGGCGACTCGTACGAGATTTGCATGACCAACCTGTTTGCGCTCGATGCCGGGCTCGATCCGCTCATGCTGTACCGGTTCATGCGCGAAGATAATGCGGCGCCGTTTGGCGCCTTGATCAGGAGCGGGAACGACTATGTGCTCAGTACGTCGCCCGAGCGCTTCCTGAAAGTCGATCCGCATGGCTGCATACAGACCAAGCCGATCAAAGGCACGGCGCGGCGGTCCACCGATCCGCGCGTGGATGAAGACATCAAGTGGGCATTGCAGACGTCGCCCAAGGAGCGCGCGGAGAATTTGATGATCGTGGATTTGATGCGCAATGACCTTGCGCGCGTTTCGGTTCCGGGCAGCGTCTCCGTCCCGAAATTGATGGATATCGAAAGCTACAAGACGGTGCACCAGATGGTCAGTACGGTCGAGTCCCTGCTGCGGCCCGAAAGCAGCCTGGTCGACCTGCTCAAGGCGGTCTATCCGGGCGGCTCGATCACCGGGGCGCCCAAACTGCGCAGCATGGAAATCATTGACGGGCTCGAGGCCGCACCGCGCGGGGTTTATTGCGGCAGTATCGGCTACCTGGGGTTCAACCGGGTGGCGGACCTGAACATCGCCATCCGCAGCCTGTCCTACGACGGGACAACGGCCCGCTTTGGCGCCGGCGGTGCGATCACTTTCCTGTCTTCCCCCGACGATGAATTCGATGAAGTGCTGCTGAAGGCGGAATCGGTGATGCGGCCGATCTGGCGCTACCTGGGCGACGGCGAGAGCCGCCTCGCGTACCGGCTGGTCGGGGACAAGCTGCGCCTGCGTGCCGAAGAGGACAACGAGCCGGCCGGGCGGATGGCAAGCCTGGCGCTGGCAAGCAAGTAATACCAGACAGGCCCGGTGCGCCGGGCCGTTTTCACGATGGAGGGCATATGCCGGTGTGGTGGAATGGAACGATCGTGGACAAACCCCCGGTCGATGTTGCGGACCGGGGGCTGACACTGGGCGACGGCCTGTTTGAAACTGTGGCTGTCATGGAGGGAAAACCGTGTTTTATGGACAGGCATTTGAAACGGCTGCGGGCTGGCTGCGCGCTGCTGGCCATGCCGCCGATACCCGGCGATGACGAGCTGGAGCAAGCCATCCTGCAGGTGCTGGCGGCCAGGGGCCTGCGGGAAGCCGCAGTGCGCATCACATTGACGCGCGGCCCGGCCGCGCGCGGCGTGTTGCCGCCGGCGGCGACGGCGCCGACCCTGGTGATTGCGGCCGAGCCGCGCGCGGCGGCCGGTCCCGTCGAGGCCATCGTGGCCACCGTCACGCGCAGGAACGAGCATTCGCCGCTGTCGCGGGTCAAGTCGACCAATTACCTCGACAACATCCTGGCGCGCCAGGAAGCCGCGGCAAAAGGCGCCAACGAAGCGTTGCTGTTGAATACCGCGGGCCGCATCGCCGAAGCCAGCACGGCCAACCTGTTCGCCTGTATCGGCGGCGTCCTGTGTACGCCCCCGCTCGAAGACGGCGCCTTGCCTGGCGTGATGCGCGCGCTGGTGATGGAACACCGCACGGTCCGCGAGCGCGGGATCGGTGTGCGGGATCTGGACGGCGCCAGCTATGCGTTCCTGAGCAGCAGTTTGGGATTGCGCCCTGTGCGCCGTATCGATGGCGTGGCGCTGCCCGATTGCAGCGCGTTGCTTGAACAGTTGGACGAAGACATACGATCGGCCCTGCATTCGGAACAGTCCGCCTTGACCGCCTAGGCGGCGCGCCTGCCATGCGGCCGGGGAGGGCCGCAACAGCGTGCGCCGCCGCGGCGCACCTTGGCACTACCGCGTGGCCATAGCGGGTCTACAGCGGCGGCCGGCCGATCAAACCGCGCAGTTCAACATCCACTGCACGCCAAACCGGTCCGTCAGCTTGCCGTAGTAATCGCCCCATACCTGCATCGCAAGCGGGGTCGTGACCTTGCCGCCTTCGGCCAAACGCGCGAACAGCGCCTCCGTGTGGTTGCGGTCATTCATCTGCAAGATATGCGCGGAGCCGCGCATCGGTTCCGCGTCATCGTTGTCCGAGGCATAGAACAATACGCCGGGGCCCTCGAATTGCGCGTGCATGATCTTGTTGCGCATGGCTTCGTTGGGAACCGGCATGCCATTGACGCCAAAGCGCAGCACTTCGGTGACGCGGCCAAGACCGCATTGCGTATAGAAATCCAGCGCCTGCTCACAGGTCGTGGTAAAGAACAGATAATTGGCGAGTTTCATGATGTGGTCCAGTCAGGTTGGCGTGGTTTACGCGGCGTGCGCGCCGGATTGGACCAGCTCTATCCGGTAGCCGTCCGGGTCTTCGATAAATGCGATGATTTCATCGGGGTCGGCCTTCATGGGTCCGGGCTGGCGCGTGATCCTGGCGCCTGCCGCGTGCAGTGCATCGCATGCCGCGTACACGTCGGGCACTCCCAGCGCGATGTGGCCAAACGCCGTCCCGTGCTGGTATTCGGGATCGTCCCAGTTATACGTCAACTCGATGACCGCGCTGTCTTCCTCCATGCCATAGCCGACAAACGCCAGTGTAAATTGACCGTCGGGATAATCCCTGCGGCGCAACAGCCGCATGCCGAGATGTTCGGTGTAGAACTTGATGGAACGGTCCAGGTCGCGAACGCGCAACATGGAATAAATCATGCGGGCATTGCTGAATGCGCCGTCCGGTTTCGCAACCATTTCCATAGATATCTTCATCAACAATTTTTCCTTAAATCCGATCCGGCTGGATCGTCCAGTCACTACAAAAACAGCCTGCCAGGCCGGGCCTGCAGGCCAACGCTAATGCAATAGGCACGTCAATACTTCAATGAACCTTGCGGCATGTACCGGCTTTTGCACGACGATATAACCGCTGGACGCGAGTCTCTCTTCGGCTGCATGGCCGGTATCGCTTGTCATTAACACTGCAGGAATGCCGTCGCTGAATTGCCGATGAAAACGATCGATCACATCAAGTCCGGTTTCATTCGGCCCCACGCGGTCATCGCACAGGATGGCGTCAGGCGAACGGTTGACGGATTTCATCGCGGCAATCGCCTCGCTGCCGGAAGCGGCGGCAACCACTGTGCACCCATGCTGTTCAAGCAACGCTTGCGTCGCATGGCGAACGCTGTGGTCAGCGTCGATGACAGCAATGAGTTTGTTCTCCATCGCACCGCGGTCGTTGGCCGCCGGTTTGCATACCAGGGCAAGCGCCTCGGCGGGATTGCGCTGCAACGGTAAATCAAGGGTGAATGTGGACCCCACTCCCGGCGTGGACGCCAGCGTCACGGCGGCATCCAGCAAACCGCATATCCGGCGCACGATCGCCAATCCCAGTCCCAGGCCCTGGCCGCGTTCGCGCGACGGATTATCGGCCTGGAAAAATTCGTCGAATATCATCTTTTGCTGTTGCCGGGAAATGCCCATGCCCGTATCTTTCACAGCAATATGCAACCGGCCCTGATCGACATGGCAGCCGATTTCAATCCTGCCGGCTGCGGTATACCTTACCGCGTTGGCAATCAGGTTGCGCAGCATTTGTTCCACCAGTGCCGGGTCACTCTCAACCCACACCCTGCAAGGGACGATGGAAAATTCCAAACCCTTGGCTTGCGCTTGCGGACTGAATTCAATGTCCATCCGCGCCAGCACGGAATCAATGGAAAAGTCTTTTATACCTGGCTGTACCATTTGCGCATCCAGCCTCGATAAATCCAGCAGGGCCAGGAACATGTCATCCATGGTGTCGGCGCACTGGCATATTTTGCTCAATATCGGTTTTGCCGCCTCCGGCAATTCGACATTGACCAGCGACGCGAGATAAATATTCAGCGCATGCATGGGTTGCCTTAAATCATGGCTTGCCACCGCAAGAAAACGCATGGCGTCGTGTTGCCGGCCGTCCCTGGTTTTATTGTCCTGTTCAAAATAGTGATAGCGGTCTGCCAGCGTCGCCATTAATAACAGCATGCCAATCACCAGGGTAATTTGCACTGCCTGCACAATCCGAGGGCCTGTGAATTCCATATCCGGCATGGCGCCGATGAAAACAATGAACGCTGTCAGCAATATCAGGCGTACAAGCATATTGCGCAGATAGCCGCAGCTGTATCGGGTGCACATCATGCCTGCCACGATGGCCACCACACTAACTGCGGCATTGATATATCCCGACGTACCGCTGGAATTGTCATGGGGCTGAAAAAAACCGGTCATTTGCAGCGCGTCCCAGACTATAAAAATCAACAAGATACTTTCCATTAACGTTGCCATGGCCGCGGTACTCATAAAGTGCGATATAACTGGACGTCTTACCGGCTTGGTTCGGCTTGACCGGCTGCGGCTGGCGCCATGTCCTTCGACACCGCTCCAGCCGCGCACAACAGGTTTTGCCGCCGTTGGAAGCGCGGCAGGTTAGCCGGCCGCTGCGGTACGGGCTGCCTCCGCAGGGAAGCCGTGCGCCTGGCGCAGCCTTTCATGTGCGGAAAGCAAGCGCTCGAAATATTCGGACCGCTCCGGCGCGCCGCCGACGACCTGGTTGATTTCACGGATACCGATGGTTTGTCCACTGGCGCCCCAGTTCCCATCGTCCACTTCATGCACCATGACCCAGTCGCAAGCGCGCTGAGGGAAGGTCCCATCCACGTCCAGCGTGTTCGCTATAATCCGGTTAATGGTTGCATGAAGCGCAGTCTTGTCGGACTGCTTGCTGGCCCCCACCGGATAAATCACGTCGAACAGGAAACGTCCGCCCTTGGGCGGATTCACGTCGGGTTTGCCTCCGACATACCAGCTTGTCTTTGGATCCACCTCGTTGAACAGCACATAAGCCAGCGACCTGCCGGCAGGCGTATCGGCGCCGCACTCGGCAATGAGAATCGCGGAAGTCAATTCCTCGGCCAGTTGCGCTTTTTGCGCTTCAGTCAATGCACCGCGCTGATGGGTAATTCTGAGTAAAGGCATGATGTATTCCTAAGGTTAGTTGAACAGCAACTTCACATTACATTACGATCGTAATACTGTCAATTATTATGTTACGATCGTCACATGAAAGGGTAAGGCAATGGTACGTTACACACAGGGTCACAAAGAAGAGAGCCGCGCGCGCATCATCGACGCCGCCGGCAGGGGCTTCAGGAGCCATGGCTACGGCGGCATCGGCGTCGACGGATTAGCGCGCGAAGCCGGGGTTACCCATGGAGGCTTCTATGGCCATTTCAGTTCCAAGGCGGAAGCGTTCAAGGCGGCGGTCGTGGCCGGACTGCAGCAATTGCGCGCCGGCGTCGAGGCAGTGCGGTCGGAGCAGGGAAAAAGCTGGATAGGCGCATTTGCAGCTTTCTACATGGGCCCGAAGCGAACGTGCACGTTGGCGGAAGCGTGTACCTTGCCGAGTTTATCCGCTGAAATCGAGCGGTCGGACCCCGCCATCAGGCTGGCATACCAGGAGGAATTGCAACGTGTAATGGAAGCGGTGGCAGCCGGGATGCCTGGGGAGTCGGAAGCGGAGCGGAACGCGCGGGCCTGGGTATTGCTGTCGCTGCTGGCTGGCGGCGTGACCCTGGCGCGCGCCGTACCCGATGTGTCGGTCGCGGAGCAAATCGCGGCTGCGGTAAGGCAAGCTGCCGAAAAATTCCCCAACGCAAGCGACATCAAGTGACCTTGCCGGCAGCCATGTCCAGGCATACCGCCTGCCTGGCCCGGTGGTATGCGGCCACGCAGGCAGGCCGTCCTGTCCGCCGGTCGCTGGCAAAGGCGGAGGGCGGGTGGCCGGCGCCCATGGCGGTCAAACCGTGCATTGCGAGGCCGACAATGGTTTATAGCCAAGTTGCGACGCGGTAAAGAGAATCTGCGTGCGCGATTCCGCGTCAAACAGTTTCAACAGTTCAGATACCCTGTTCTTGACCGTGCCTTCGGCCAGGAACAATTCCTTGCTGATCTGCTTATTGGATTTCCCTTTCACGACCAGGTCGAATAATTGCCGCTGCCTGCTGTTCAGGTTGGCGAGTATGTTGACCGGCATGAGATTTTTTCCGTTGAAGCGGGCTGCGGGGAAGTACTGTCCGCCCGCCTGTACCGCCGTCAGCGCGGACGCAAACGACGACAACTTCGAACCTTTGCCAACGAAGCCAATCGCGCCATTCTTCCTGCAAGCTTCTATCGTCATTTCATCGTCGTTGCCTGACATGGCGACCACCGGAATGCCAAAGTTCATGGCGACTTCCTGGATCAAATCGATTCCATTCTCATCGGGCAACTGCAAATCAAGAAAAACCAGCTGAATGCCCTGGTTCCGCATTCTTGCGCAAGTCAGCATTTTTCTCATCTCCGCCGCCGAATGCGCGGAAATAATTTCTACATCCGCCGTTGCCGATACTGCCACGCCAACCGCGTCGATTACGAGCGGATGGTCGTCTACGATAAGAATTTGGTCCATGTCGTTTGTACTATTTGGTTGACGGAAATAACCGATTCTCAAGCCGAGTAAAGCACGTAAAAAACAATACTGAAACACAGGAAGTTTCAAGGAATTTCTCGCTTATTTAATAAAGACCGCAACTGACCACTCCTGGACCAGGCATTGCCTACGACATTGCGGGAATCATTTGAAAACATAGTGGGCAAGCCGTCACGCATTGTCACTCCCAGTCACTCATCGTTTAGTGGTCTATACGTGTTCCACACGTCAATAAGGTTAATCCTCCCGGTGCGCAGTTGTTGTGATTTTATTACGCAAATCAAAAAAAACGCAAAGCTTTTAATAAAGTTTTTATAGTTTAGGTTTAAATTGTTTCGGATGGAAAATTCTCATTTCCAGATGAATACCATAGGCGCCGCAACCATAAGCTCAACAATTAACCTGCCTGCTGCGGATGACCGACAACGCTTTCAATTCTGTACCTTCGAAAGCGCTAGTTAAATAAAAGCTTCTTATGTCGTGGACATTAATAATGTCGTAATGACTTGCGATCATGACTTTCGTCACATCATCTCGTGACTTACAGCACTTTTTTGAATTTTTTCCAATAGCTATATTGATCGCCAGCTGATGCCATTTTTCCAACGGATTGCCGGCATCGATTTGAATCATCGCGGCAGGTCGGGCGCGGTGCGCGTGCTTTATAGGGGATGAAAATGAATGACATGTCGATGGGACAGGCTGGGCATGCCGATGCGTTTCGCCGGGCGATGCGGGAATTGGCGGGCGGTGTCGCAGTGGTGGCGACGGGCGCCGATCAGCACCGGACCGGATGCACGGTGACGTCGTTTTGCTCGTTGTCGGTGGACCCGCCATCGGTGCTGGTTTGCCTTAACCGCGGATCGGCCACGCTGAAAGCCATGCGCGCCAATGGCGTGTTCGGTGTCAGCCAGTTAAGCGCAAGCCATCAGGCGCTGGCCCGGGCGTTCAGTGACGCCAACGTCTTTGGCGCGGCGCGGTTCGATTGCGGCGACTGGGAAAACCTGCTCACCGGTTCGCCTCTGCTCAGCGATGCGCTGGCCGTCGTCGATTGCGAACTCGAGGATGTCATTGAACGGCATACGCATTCCATCGTGGTCGGGCGCGTCGTCGCGGTGCGCAGCCATGACCAGGATGCGGCGCTGGTGCATTGGCGCGGGCGGTTTGAAACGCTGGGCGTCGAGTCGCCGCCTGCGGCCGGCGCGTGCGGCAATTGAGCCCGGCGCGGCCGTGCCGGCGCTGCTGGCTGGTAACACTGTGAAGTACGTGCAAATGAATGGAGAGGGCGGTATGCGTGATAGCTGGAGGGCTGGAAAAAAAATCATGGTGGTCGCCGCGGCGCTGGCCATCTACGGGGCAGCTTCGCAGGTGGAAGTCCTTGGAGGCGTGGGCAATGGAAAAAAAGCACCGAATCATTCCAGCCCGATCGTGGTCAGCGATGACGGCAGGCTGGTATGGGCGGTGAGTCCCGATGCGGGCGAAGTCACGGTCATCCGTACCGATACACTGGAGGTCGTCAAGACCATCGCGGTGGGAACCGATCCGCGCAGCGTGGCGCTGTCGCCGAACGGCCGGTATGCGTATGTTGCCAACGCGGGCGACGGCACGGTGTCCTTCATCAGGATCTGGACCGCCGATCCCGATCATTTTTCCGCCGAGATCGATGCGGGTGTGGGCCGGAACGGCCATGTGACCACGGGAGCGGAGCCGCGCGGCGTACTTGCCTCCGGTGACGGCAAGACGATCTTCGTGGCCAACAGCAGCCAGGACAGTGTGACTGTCATTGACGCCGCCACCAACACCGTCGCGGGAAGTTACCTGATGGCGGGCGGCGCGTGCAACGACGGCGACGATGAGCGGCATTTCCAGCCTTCCGGGCTGGCGCTGACGGAAAATGACCGCCACCTGCTGGTGACGCGGTTCTTATCCTTCACGTCCGGCGCGGGCGTGCAAGCCAGCGATACAGGCAAGGAAGGGATCGTGTGCAAGCTGGCGGTCGATCCGGGCAGGCCCGGCGCGGACGTCCTTCATGACCCTGTGCCGATACGGTTGGCGCCGCAACTGGCGGGATTCAGCGATCCGACCGGCAAGGCCAGGTATGCCTTCCCCAACCAGCTGCAAACCGTGGTGGTGCGCGGCGGCACCGCGTACCTGCCCAATATCGCCGCGTCGCCGTCCGGGCCGATCCATTATGAAACCACCACGCAAGCGTTTGTCAACGCTATCGCGGACGTGGAAAAAGCGCCGAAAGACGCTGGCGCGCTGAATTTGCACCTGGGCGGCCGGGTTCCGGAGCAGGGCAAGCAGGAGCTGTATTTCGCCAATCCCAACGCCATTGCGTTTACCACGCCCCGGGGGGACGGGCACGCATACGTGACATCCGGCGGGAGCGACGTGCTGGTGAAGCTGAACGTGCGCCGCGATGGCCAGCTGGCGTTCACGGAAGGAAGCGGCACCACGCGGTACATCGACCTGAACGACCCGGATGCGCCGTCCACCGCAGGCTTCAACGCCGGGAAAAATCCCATCGGGCTGGCGATCCATCCCGGCGGCGCCACTGCCTATGTGCTGAATTACGTGTCCAGGAATATCTCGGTGGTGGACCTGGGGGCGGACAAGGTCGTGAAAGTCATTGCCGCGGGCGCGCTGCCGGCGCCTGGCTCGGACGAGGAAAAAAAGCTGGTGGGCGCCGAGCTGTTCTTTTCGTCGCGGGGCAATTTCGTGAATCCGGCAGGAACAGGCAGCAGCCGTAACCGCCTGTCCGAAAAGGGACGGCAAAGTTGCGCGAGCTGCCATCCGGGCGGATTGACGGACGGGGTGGTCTGGCAATTCAACACGGGGCCGAGGAAAACCATTGCCATCAGCGGGACGTTCAATCCCAGGGACCCTGCCGACCAGCGCATCATGAACGCCTCGGCCATCTTCGATGAATTGCAGGATGCCGACTTCAATACCAGGCTGACCTCCAGCCCGGGCTTGTTGAAGACTGCGCGTCCGTGCGTGGCGACGCCGGGGTATCCGGACGTTACCGAAAGCAGGATAGATCCCGACCATGGGCTGGTGCTGGGCGAGATGCACGAGTTTGACAAGGCGCCGTGCGTGATGAACCAGTTCAGCACGCCGAATTCGGCGCGGGCGCAAGCCACGGTCTTACTGCCCGGCAGCCATGTCGAGGTGCCGGCGCTGGATGCGCTCAGGCATTGGCAGCAATACGGCGTCCGCGCGCCAATGCGGGCCATGACCGACAAGGAATTGCGGATGAAAGGCGGCGATGCTGTGGCCGGCGCCAGCACCGAGAAAATCCTCGAGGGGCGCCGGCTGTTCAAGGAGAACGGCTGTGCTTCATGCCACAACGGCGGCAAGTGGAGCGCCTCGTCGAAAAATTTTGCTTCGCCGCCCGATCCGGCCGGAATCGCAAAGGAAGCGCCGTCGTCGGGGGCCAATCAGTTCCAGTACCTGTACCGGTACCTGAAGGATATCGGGTCCTATGACTTGAACGTCGCAGGTTCGGCCAACGTCATCAAGGGCTTTAACGCCATCGGCGGCGCGGAATTCGATACCGCGGGGCTGAAGGCGCTCGGATACGACCATGACGGCGATGGCAAAGGTTCGGGCTACAACATCCCGTCGCTGCTGGGGATACGTGGCTTGCCGCCGTATTACCACAATGGCGCGTGCGAGACGTTGCGCTGCGTGGTGTCCGATGTCAACCATCGCGCCGCGGGAAGCAATGGCCGTGCGATGGGCGCACTGGACCGGCGGGACATGACTGCCCTCGTCAAATTCCTCGAGTCGATCGATGCAAGGACGATTCCATTTGACTAGTTGGCGTGACCGGGTGAACAGGCGGGAGGGACAGTGCATACCGGCACGGGAAGGCCCGCCAGGCTGCTTTGAATTTTACTAAAGGAGATGGTATGAAAAAGTATGACGTCGCGGTAATGGGAAGTGGAATGGGCGGCAGCGCCTGCGCGTTGATCCTGGCAAAACTGGGATACAAGGTGCTCATCATCGAGCGCGGCACGCATCCGCGCTTTGCGCTGGGCGAGTCGGGCACCCCGGCGCTGAGCAGGAAAATGCGCTTCCTGAGCCGTAAATATGGGATTCCGGAACTGGACGAACTGTCCACCTATGACAATATCCAGGCGTCGGGAAATGGCGTGCTGTGCGGTCCAAAAGAGATGTTCCAGTATTTCGTGCACCAGGAAGGTCAAACCGATCCAGGGCAGTTCGGGCCGTACCGGGAAGTCATCGTGCAGACGCCCGAAGTCGATGCGCAATATAACCGCGCCGCGTCGGACAAGCGCTTGCTGGACGTGGCGATCGAATATGGCGCGGTCTATACCGACCAGACCTCGGTCGAGGACATTGTCTTTGGCGAGGACCAGGTCGCGCTGCGTTGCGTGAAGGGCGGCGTGGACGCGTCGGTGACGGCCAGCTTCGTGATCGACGCCACCGGCTTCAACTCCGTCATCGGCAGGAAAAACAATCTCAGGCTGCTGGGCGACGAACTCGATACACCGTTGCGCAGCCGCTCGATCTTCACCCACTTCAAGGACATCGGCTCGTTTGATGACATGATCAAGGCCAGCGCCGCGTATCCGGACCGTTCGCCTGTGCCGCGCTCGCGCGCGACCCAGCACCATTGTTTCGATGGCGGCTGGCTGTGGTTTATCCCGTTCGACAATGGCGTCACCAGCGTGGGGGTCAACCTCGACATGGATAAGTACCCGATGAACGAGAAGGACGCCGCCGCGGAGTTCTGGGAAATCGTCGAGCGTTATCCGATGGTGCACGCCATGCTGAAGGGGCGCGAGACCACCATGCCGTTCATCAAGACCGGACGCCTGCAATTCCTGAACAAGGAACTGGTGGGTGACCGCTGGGCCATGCTGCCGGCGTCGGCATATGGACTCGATGCATGGTTCAGCACGGGCCTGGCGGCGACATTCATGTCGGTGCACCGGCTGGTTGAACTGCTTCATGGCCAGATATTGCCCGAGGGCCGCTTCGACAAGGCGGTATTGCTGGACTATGAAGCCGCCATCAAGAAGGAATACTTCCACGTGGCGAAGATGGTCAACGGCATGTACAAGTCGTTCAAGCATTTTGACTTGTTCAAGAACTATTGCTTCATGTGCTTCATGGGCACGGAAAGTTACCTGGAAAAGGGCGGCGCCGGGAAAGGGATGGACCTCGATCACCTCTTGCTGGGCGCCGGCGACGATGCGTTTGTCGAAAAATTCGCATGGCTCTATGACAAGGTGATGGCGCACGCCGATGAGAGCGAGGTCAGCGAGTCCGCGGTGGAAAAGTGCAATGCGTTTATCCGCGACGAGATGCTGCCCTTTAATTTCAGGCGCTATGGCGATCCGGACATGCACGGTGTCCATCCGAAAAGGATCCCGCACATGAGCGAGTACGACTGACCGCGCCGTCACCGCGCGGAAAGCCCGGGAGGCGGGATGCATGCCGCCTCCGGCCCGCGGCCCGGGACGGGCCGCGGTATGCCGCCTGATCCCAACTTCCAAGAGAAAATCCTATGAGTATTGCAAGCCAAGCCCAAGCCGCGGTCGGGGTGCATCAAACCGAGGCGCTGCTGTTCTTCATCCTGCTGCAACTGACTGTCATCGTGCTGGTGGCGCGCATCGGCACGGAACTCGCGCTGCGGGTTGGACAATCCGCCGTGGTCGGCGAAATCATTGTCGGCATCCTGTTGGGACCATCGCTGTTTGGTTTGCTCGCGCCCGAATTGTTTGGCTACGTGTTCCGCTCGTCGGCGCCGGAACCCATGCAAATGATGTCGCAGATTGGCCTGGTGCTGCTGATGTTCCAGATCGGACTGGAGTTCGACTTCGCCCATCTTTCCGAACGCAGCAACCGCAAGGCCGTGTACTGGATCGCGGTTGCGAGCCTGGCGCTGCCATTCGCGCTGGGCGTGTCGTTCGGGTACCTGTCCGCCCCCAGCCTGTCGCCATCGGCCGAGCGCATCGCGTCCGCGCTGTTCATGGGCACCGCCTTCTCAATTACCGCGATGCCGGTCCTGGGACGCATCATGATGGAACTCGACTTGACCCGGACCCCGATCGGCGTGATTGCCATCAGCGCGGCCGCCATCAACGATGTGGTCGGCTGGCTGCTGCTGGCGCTGGTGACGGCGTTTACGGTATCGGATCTCGACTCGCTGGGCTTCACGCTGAAAGTGGCGGCGGTGCTTGGCTTTATGCTGTTTTGCTGGGTCGCGGTCAGGCCGCTGTTGAAATGGGTTTTTCGTCGGGCCGACGTGCCCCGCAACGGCATGTCCGCCAATTTATTGGGCGTCACGCTGGCGGCGATATTTCTCGGCGCCATGGCGACCTACCAGCTCGGCATCTTCGCGATTTTTGGCGGCTTCATGATGGGCGTGATCCTGCATGATGAAGTGGCGTTCGCGCAGGCCTGGAAAGCCCGGATCAGCTCCTTTGTCACGGTGTTCTTCCTGCCGATCTTTTTTACGTATACCGGGCTGCGTACCAATATCGGCGGGCTCGACAGCGCGGGCGCCTGGGCCTGGTGCGTCGTGACGATTGCGCTGGCGACCCTGGGTAAATTTGGCGGCGCCTTCCTGGCGGCGCGTGCGGTCGGCCTGAACCAGCTTGAAGCCAGGATGATGGGGGTGATGATGAACACGCGCGGCTTGATGGAATTGATCATCATTAACGTCGGGTTCGATCTCGGCGTGATCTCGCAACAGACCTTCACCATCCTCGTGATGATGGCCATCGTCAGCAATGTCATGACCGGGCCGTGCCTGCGGCGCTGGCTGTCGCGCAATGGCGACAAGGCTGCCGCGCCCGACGCCGAACCGCCAATGGAACCGTTGCCGCAATTGAGGGCGCGCTAGCGCCCGGCCTGGCCGGTCTGCGCCGGCGTATTGCTTGCCGCTTCAACGCGCCTGCAGGACGTGGCGGCCCCTTGCCAGCGGGCCGCAGGACGTGAGCCGGCTGTCGCTCCGCAAGCCGTCCCGGCAACGTACGCCGTGGCCATGCGACCCGACGCCGCCCCCTTGGGCGGCGTTTGTCCACCAGGCGCGCCGCCCGCGCCGCCGGCCCCGTGCATGCATTGTCCAACCAGCGGCTGTTGGCGCCCGGCGCGATGCAGGAACGGGCCGGCCTGGATGATGCCGCGCGTTGGGACCGGTAGTGACTTTCGTCACATTATTTGGTGACCTCCTGCACTGTTTTTTAACCAGGCTGCTCATTATATTAATGATGAAGGTTAGCTGTATTTGATTCTGAAATAGATCGGTATATAACTTATTTATGGAGGTGGAAAAAATGCAAGTGGCTAATGTGAACAAATTGTCGAAACCGAAAAACCTGTGTGAAATGAATGATGCGGAAAAAGCCGCGCTGGTGAAATTCTCCGCAGGTAATATCACGCTGCTCGAGGAACTGGCGCATGACGCGTTTAAAAACAAGGGCGGCAAGGTGTGGCGTGAAATCCAGTTTCTCCTGTTCGACCTGAACCGGGGTTTAATGAGCGACGGTTTTGGCCTGGGAACCACGCGCTCGGAAATCGAATGGGCCATGCGCAATGCCATCGAACGGGTGGAACAGCAATACCAGACCCAGGAAAAAATCCCGGAAGAATTGACTGACCCGGAAGAATTTCTCGCGTGGCTGAAAAACCGGATTGCGCAGCACAGGGTCAACCACAGCCCGTTATTCGACCTGTTCGACCAGGATGACTTGAGTGACGAGGAATTGCGTTATTTCCTGGCGAATTACCGCGTGAATATGCAGCGTTTCCATTTGCACGTCGCCGCATACAGCCTGATCGTGCCATTTGCCATGCGCGAAGAGCTGTATCACAACCTGCATGACGAATTCGGCCAAGGCGATTTCACCAAGGCGCATCCGAACCTGTTCGAGCCATTAATGGACCTGTTTGGCGGCGCGCGTGAAGAGGATATCAATCCTGAAACCTGCTTCTTGCTCAATACAAAAATCAACCTGTGCTGGTTTGCCGATGGATTGCATCCGGGACTGGGCGGGCTCGGTGGGCTTGAATTGTCGATTCCGTTGCAACAGCGGCGTGTCCTTGCGCATTTGCGCCGGCGCGGCCTGAGCAAGGAGATGGTGGAATTTTTTGTCGTGCATTGCGAACTCGATGAAGAGCATGGCGAAGGCTGGTTTGCAGCCGGCATGCCCTACATGCGCACCCGCGACCAGTTCCAGCGCGTGTTCAGTGGCGCGATGCGGATGCTCGAGGCGCGCGCGACAGTGTATGACGGCGTACTGAACGGCATTCTCTCGTTCAGGAATTCGCAACAGGCCGACATTGCCGCCTGATGCGCCCGCAAGCGTTTATGAATGATGTACACCACGCTGAAGAGGTCAACGTGAACCATTGCCACACACCGCTCACCCCCGTCACGTTCCTGGAACGCAGCGGCAAGGCCTTCCCTGACAAAACCGCTGTCGAGCATGGGGGCAGGGTATCGACGTTCGGCGCGTTGCTTGACAGGTCGAGGCGCCTTGCGCAAGCGCTGCTGGGCCTGCAGGTGGAGCCGGGCGACCGGGTGGCGGTCCTGGCTGAAAACAATTTGCAGGTGGTGGAAGCCCATTTCGGCATACCCGCGGCCGGCGCCGTGATCGTCATGCTCAATCCCTGGCTGTCCGCTGCCGACATCGTCGACCTCTTGGCATACAGCGGCGCGACTGTGCTGGTCGCGGACGCCGCGGCCTTTGGCAAGGTGGGCGACTTGTGCTGGGCCGGCACGGCGTTACGCCATGTCATGCTGACTGGCGAAGTCACGACGCAAAGCGACAGCGTCGTGGACTACGAGGCGCGGTTGCGGAATGCCCGCGCAGACGTTTCCCTGGAAGCGTTGATCCAGTCCGAGATGGATCCGATCGCCATCAACTTTACCTCGGGTACGACCGGCCAGCCCAAAGGCGTGACGTACAGCCACCGGGCCGCCTACCTTCACGCGGTGGGCCAGGTCATGATGGCCGGGCTGGGCACGGGGTCCGTGTACATGTGGACCCTGCCCATGTTCCATGTCAATGGGTGGGGCCATATGTGGGCATGCGCGGCGGTGGGATGCGCGCAACGGATTCCCCGGCAGGCATTGACTTCGGCCAATGCGGCGGAGTTTGTTGCAACCATCGGGCAGCAGCGGGTGACCCATCTTGCCGGCGCCCCACGCCTGGTGCGTTTGCTGGCCGAGACGGCGGACCCGCAACAGGCCATGCGCGGCGTGACCGTCGTGACCGGGGGCGCGGCGCCGGCGACGGTATTGATCCAGCGGCTCGAAGCCATGGGAGTGAGGCTCATCCATCAGTATGGATTGAACGAAACGCTGGGGCCGTTTGTCGTGTGCGAAGAGCAGGAACAGTGGCAGCGGTTATCGCCTGAAGAACGCGCCAGGATGCGCGCACGGCAAGGGATCCCCGCCATCCACGCGGGAACGGGTGTGCGGGTGCTCGACGCGGATGGCATCGATGTGCCTTGCGACGGTGTCACGCTGGGAGAAGTCGCCATGTCGGGCAATACCGTCGCATTGGGGTATTACAACAATCCCGAGGCGAATCGCAAGGCATTCAGGAACGGGCTTTTCCACAGCGGCGACATGGCAGTGGTCCATCCGGACGGTTTCCTGGAAATACGGGACCGCATCAAGGACTTGATTTATGTGGAAACCGAATATGGATGGGAAAACATTTCTTCCCTCGAGATTGAAAACGTCCTGGCGTGCCATGAAGCCGTACGCGATGCCGCCGTGGTGGGCGTGCAGGCCGACGGCGGCGCGACCCCGGTGCTGGCAGCTTTCGTTGAATTGAAAGAAGGCGCGGAAACCCGGGTGGAAGATTTGAAAATCCATTGCCGGAATACCCTGTCGTCTTATAAGCGGCCGCAAGTATTTTTCTTTGCGGAGTTGCCCAAAACCGGAACAGGCAAGGTCCGGAAAGATGTTTTATCGAAGGACGCGCTCGCCCGGCTCGCTGAGCGGCCCAGGGCGGATAAGCACATCTATTGCGCGTGGAGTATTGCATCGTGACCAGGGCGTTGCCTGGTATTTCAATGAATGGTGTTCAAGATTAACGTAACCACAAAGGGGATTGATATGGCGGAGAAAATGATGCGGAATGGCGCTGCACGGTATTCACTTGTTAAAACCGGCAAGTTTGCCCGGTTGGTCGCGCTGCTGGCTGGCGCGGGCGTACTGCTGTTGGCGCACAATGCGCGGGCGGAGCCCAATTACGACAGCGACGACAGCGCCGTTGTGGAAAAGAACGGCAAGCGCGGCGACAAGTATGCGAATTACTTCCTCAGCAGCTTTGGGACCAATCAACTGATGCTGTTCAACGAAAATACGGGCAAGCTGAAGAAAATCGTGTTTCCCATTTCCAAGCCTGTCGCGTCGCAAATCGGTTTTGACGGCGACTTGTTCATTCCATCGTTCGACACGGGCAACGTCTACCGCTTCGACGGGTATACGGGCGGTTTCAAAGGCATCTTCGTGCGCGGTGGCGAAGGCGGCTTGACGAATCCGTCCGCGCCGAATTTTGGACCGGATGGGCTGATGTATATCGGCGATTTCGCAACCAATAAAATCCTGCGCTTCGACAAGGATGGCAAGTTCGTCGATGTGTTTGCCGACCCGGAAACCAGCGGCTTGTCCCAGCCGTACATGCCGACCTTCGACGCCACCTCGTTTTATATCGCCAGCGGCGGAACCAACAGTATCCTGCGCTGGGATATCAAGACCAAGGAATTCCTGGGCGCCTTCGTGCCGCCGGGCAGTGGTGGCTTGGTCCATCCGGTCGGGCTGGAATTCGGTCCGGACGGCAACCTGTACGCCGGCAGTAACGGCACCAACGCGGTCATCCGCTATAACGGCAAGACCGGCGAATTTATCGACGTGTTTGTTCCACCGGGTACGGGCGGGATCGATAACCCTTATGCGGTGCGGTTTGGCGGGCGCAACAGCAACCTGTACGTGGTCTCGAACAATACCAACCAGGTCATGGAATTCGACCGGGTTACCGGCGAATTTCTGCGGGTGGTTTCCGATGGCGACAACAGCGGCCTGACCGGTGCACGGGGCCTGACATTCAGCCCGCGGCCGGTATTCAATATCGACGCGCAAGTGCTGGGCGACGGTTATAACGAAGGATTCCGCTGGATGAAGCGGGTCTATATCGAATCGTCGCTGAAAGACTACAGCGACGATTCGCCGCGCGTGAAACTGGTTTCGATCGTCTCGTCCGACAAGTATCTCGATATGGGCTCGGCTGTCGCCCACGCGGAATTTGGCCGTGCCGACTACAACTTCGACCTGGACTTCAATAACCGTACCGGGGTTGTGCAGCGCTACACGGTCACGTACAGCGCCTCGAACAAGCATGGCTTGACGACCCTGGCCACCACGGAAATCCAGGTCCCTCCGCGGTAACGCGATATGAACCGGCACGGCCATCGACGATGGGCGTGCCGGTGTGGTCCCGCTGGAACAGGGCGGGCAAAGCCGTGCCGCGGCGCCGTGCCGGATGCGTGTGCAACATGGCGGCGGCGCGTGCACGAATGCAATCGCATGCGTTGGCGTACGGGAGTGGAACATGAAGGTTCACGACAGGGTGGAAATTGAAACCGAGCGTTTGCTGCTCAGGCCGTTGCAGCTGGAGGATTTCGATGGATGGGCCGCGATGATGCGGGATGTGGAGAGTTCCCGTTTCCTCGACGGTCCCCAGCCCAGGGCGGTGGCCTGGCGCGGCTTCATGGTGATGGCAGGCGCCTGGGCGCTGCAGCGCTGCGCCATGTTTTCCGCCATCGAGAAATCCACCGGGCGCTGGGTCGGCCGCGTAGGGCCGTGGTGCCCCGAGGGCTGGCCCGGCACCGAGATCGGCTGGGCGTTCTTGCGCGATGCATGGGGCAAGGGCTATGCGACCGAGGGCGCGGCGGCGGCGGCCGATTGGGCGTTTGCGGAATTGAACTGGACGGAAATCGTGCATGTCATCGCGGTCGACAACGTTGCGTCGCAAGCAGTGGCGCAGCGCCTGGGCTCGGTTTTGAGAGGACCGGGACGCTTCCCCGAACCGCGCCAGCACGAGCCGGTCCAAGTATGGGGGCAGACGCGCGAGCAATGGCAGGCCAGGAAGAGCAGGACTACCCGCGCGCCGGTTCCGCAGCTATAATTGCCACAAGGGTGTCCGCACAATCCGGTGCGGCAGGATGCACGCTGGTCGGGCCGCCACGTGGGTTTCTTGACGCCCCTACATGATGCATCCCACTTCCATCGAACTGCTTGGCGCAGCCCTGTTCGGCATCGCCGTCCTGCACACGTTTTCCACCGGCTTGTTTGAACGGCTTGCCCATCGACATCCGCGCCACGCGGGCATCTGGCACCTGCTTGGCGAAGTCGAGGTGGTATTCGGCTTCTGGGCCATGGTACTGGTGCTGTTCATGTTCATCATCCGGGGCAAGGACGAGGCGACCCACTACGTGGACAGCCGCAATTTCACCGAACCGATGTTCGTGTTCGCCATCATGGTGATTGCCGGCACGCGTCCCATCCTGCAATGCGCCGCGCGCCTGGTGGCGTTCCTGGCGCGGCGGCTGCCGCTGTCGCCGAATATTGCGCTGTACGTGGTGGTGCTGACCGTGGTGCCGCTGCTGGGTTCCTTCATCACCGAGCCGGCCGCCATGACCCTGGCGGCCCTGATGCTGCGGCAAAACGTGTTTCGCCATCCGCTGTCGGCGCGCCTGAAATACTTCGCGCTGGGGACGCTGTTCGTCAATGTCTCGATCGGCGGCACCCTGACCACGTTTGCCGCGCCGCCGGTGCTGATGGTGGCGGGCGTCTGGCACTGGAATGTGCCGTTCATGCTGGCGACCTTCGGCTGGAAAGCCGCCGCCGCGATCGCCGTCAATGCCGCGCTCGGGGCGTTCTGGTTCCGCAAGGAGCTGGCCAGCATCGATGGCGCGCCGGAGCGCGTGGACCCGGTGCCGTTGCCGATCGTGCTGGTGCACCTGGTGTTCCTGGTGCTGGTGGTGATGTTTTCGCACCATCCGGCGGTCTTCCTCGGCGCGTTCCTGTTCTTCCTCGGTTTCGCCCAAGCCTATGGGCGTTACCAGGACCCGCTGATCCTCAAGGAAGCGCTGCTGGTGGCGTTCTTCCTGGGCGGGCTGGTGGTGCTGGGCGGCCAGCAGGCGTGGTGGCTGGAGCCGCTGCTGCTGGGGCTGAATGAAAACGCGGTGTTCTATGGCACGACGGCGCTGACCGCCGTGACCGACAATGCCGCGCTGACTTACCTGGCGTCGCTGGTGCCGGGCCTGTCGCCGCAGTTCCAGGTGGCGCTGGTGGCGGGCGCGGTGACGGGCGGCGGCCTGACCGTGATCGCCAACGCGCCCAATCCGGCCGGCGCCGCCATCCTGCGCGAGGGCTTCGAGGATGGCGCCATCCGCGCCGAGTACTTGCTGCTGGGTGCGCTGGCGCCCACCATCGTGGCGGCGTGCGCCTTCAGGCTGTTGTGATGGGCAGGGTGTTGCACTCGTCCGCCTGCAAGGTCCCGTAAGTTGCGTTCGCACTGCGGATCGACGAAACAGGAAGAGCCGCACGCAGTGCGGCTCTCTTTTCGGCAATCAATATATATAAAGATATTTTATAATTTGGTATAATAAAAGCCCTGACATTGTCGAGGTTGACATGAAACTGTCCGAAGCCAGCGCCGTGCCGGCTCCCGCCGCCATCAATGCCCACCTGTGCGAATCTGCCGCAGCGCCGATGGGAGGCTGCCATGCTGATTGATGCCGTTGCATTTACCCCTGGCCTGTCGCTGGCGGGTGGCTTGCTGATCGGCGGCGCGGCAGCGGTACTGGTGCTGTTCAATGGCCGTATCGCCGGGATCAGCGGCATTCTTGGCGGCTTGCTGCGCTGGCCGCGACAGGACTGGGCGTGGCGCCTGGCGTTCCTCGCCGGCCTGGTGGGCGCGCCCGTTGCCGCCGCCCTGCTTGGACAACCGGCCGTGCCGGATATCGAGGCCGGTTGGGGCGCCATCCTGGCCGCCGGTTTCCTGGTCGGCCTGGGTACGCGCTATGCCGGCGGCTGCACCAGCGGCCATGGCGTATGCGGCATATCGCGTGGCGCCATCCGTTCGCTGGTTGCCACGGCAACCTTCATGGCGGCGGGGTTCTTGACGGTCTACGTGCAACGGCACGTCATCGGAGGCTGACATGGCCGTGTTGACGTCGTTGATGGCAGGCCTGTTGTTCGGCGTCGGCCTGATGGTGTCCGGCATGGCCAACCCGGCCAAGGTGCTGGGTTTCCTTGACCTGGCCGGACGCTGGGACCCGTCGCTGGCATGCGTGATGGCCGGCGCGATCGGCGTGGGCGCGCCGGTTTTCGTGGTGGCCAGGCGCCGCCGGCAATCGTGGCTGGGCCTGCCGATGCAGTTGCCGGGCAACGCGGCCGTGACGCTCCGGCTGGTGCTGGGCAGCGCCGCCTTCGGCATTGGCTGGGGACTGGCAGGTTTCTGTCCCGGGCCGGCGCTCGTTGCGATGGGGGCGGGCTATCCGAAAGCGTGGGGTTTTGTGGCGGCGATGTTGGCCGGCATGGCCGCGTTTGAACTGGCCGAACGGCTGGCGTTACCTGCCGGCGCCGTGGAACGGTAATGGCGGCCTGGCCATCGGCCGTCCAGGCGAGGCGCCTTGCAGGCCTTGCACGCCCTGCATGTTATGGCCTGGCCGGGCAATACAACCGGTACAGCAGCGTCAGCACTTCAAGCAATTCCGGCGAGGCGACGCTGTAATAGATATTCTTGCCATCGCGCCGCGGCAAGATCACGCCATCCTTGCGCAATACGCCCAATTGCTGCGACAGTGTCGGCTGCCGGATATCGAGCAGTGTTTCCAGTTCACTCACGCATTTCTCCCCCTGTGACAGTTGGCAGAGCAGCAGCAGGCGGTCTTCGTTGGCCAGCAGCTTGAGCGCGCCCACGGCGCGTTCGGCGCCGGCGCGCAGCACGTTCAAGTCCAGTTGCATCGGGGGAGGGGGCAAATTCATCAATGGAAATATACGTAAAAGCATAGTGTACCCGACCCGATCGCGGGACGGCTTGCCCGTGCCCGTGCAGGCAGGCGGACCAGGCAAGCTGGCGCCCGGCCCGCTTTTCGATGTATAACTCTGCCGCTGGCCGATATTCACGTGACGTTCGTTAGATACACCGAAGGAGCTTATGTCCATCCACCATTTGCGCGAAGCACTGTTGTTCCTGGCGTTGGCCGGTATCCTGGTGCCGCTGTTGCAGCGGGCGCGTTTCAACCAGACCGTCGCATTCCTGCTGGTCGGCATCGCCGTAGGTCCGCATGGCCTGGCCAGCTGGCTGCCCGGCGTGCCGGCGCTGGAATGGATCAGCTTCCAGGATGTGGAACGCATCAAGCCGCTCGGTGAGCTCGGCATTGTCTTCCTGATGTTCATGATCGGGCTGGAACTGTCGCCTGGCCGCCTGTGGTCGATGCGGCGCGACGTGTTCGGCACCGGGTTGGCGCAGGTCGCCGTTACCGGAATCCTGATCGGCCTGTTCGCGCTGGGCTTTGGCAATTCCGGCGCCGGCGCCATCGCCATCGGCCTGACCCTGGCCATGTCCAGCACCGCGGTGGTGATGGACTTGATGAGCCGCCAGCATACCCTGCGCACCGCGCTGGGCCAGGCCTGCTTCGCCATCCTGATGCTGCAGGACCTGGCCGTGGTTCCGGCCCTGATCCTGGTGCAGGAACTGGGCAAGGGGGCCGGCCAGTCGCTGTGGCTGACGCTGGTGCTGGCCATGCTGCAGGCAGGCGCGACCATTTGCGCCCTGTATTTCCTGGGCAAGCGCTTCACCAAGCCCCTGTTTTCCTCGCCGGCCGTGCAACGCCAGCCGGAAGTGTTTGTCGCGCTGATCCTGCTGCTGACACTGGGTATCGCGGCCTTGACCGCGTGGGCCGGCCTGTCGCTGGCGCTGGGCGCGCTGCTGGCAGGCTTGTTGCTGGCCGACAGCGAATTCCAGTACGAAGTCGAAATCATCGTCGAGCCATTCAAGGGCTTGCTGATGGGGCTGTTCTTCATGACGGTCGGCATGGACATCGACTTGCGCGTAGCCGCCGGCTATCCGCTGCTGCTGCCGGCCTCGGTGCTGGCGCTGCTGGCGCTCAAGGCGTCGGTGGTGGCGCTGCTGCTGCGGCGGCTCGGATGGCGGCGCGCCGTGCATGGCGGGCTGTTGCTGGGACAGGGCGGCGAATTCGCGTTCATCATCCTGGCCTATGCGGTCAGCACCGGGGTATTGACCCAGGAGGGCAGCCAGTTCCTGCTGCTGGTGGTGGGATTGAGCATGCTGCTGGCCCCGGCCGCGGCCGCCGCCGGGGCGACCCTGGTGCGGCGCGAAGCGGTGTGCGACGACCATGCGGCGGACCGCGCGCCGGCGGACGCGGTGGCCGGTAGCCTCAACGGGCACGTCATCATTGGCGGATATGGCCGCGTGGGGCAACTGGTGGCGGACGTGTTGAAACGGCAGGGCTACCGCTACATTGCCGTCGAGCGCGACAGGCAACTGGTCGAGTCGGCGCGGCGCGAGCGCAGCGAGCAATGCGTGTATTCGGGCGACGCCTCGCTGCCGGAAATGCTGCAGCGCCTGGGCAGCACCCGCGCCGCCTGCGTCGTGCTGACCATGGACGACCCGCGCGCCGCGCTGCATGCGGTGGGCGTGCTGCGGCGCCATTATCCCGAGCTGTGCCTGCTGGCGCGCGCGCGCGACGAGCGGCATGCCCGCGCGCTGAAGGCCGCCGGCGCCACCGAAGTCGTGTCGGAAGCCGTGGAGTCGGGCTTGCAGCTGGCCAGCTTCGCGCTGGGGGCGGCCGGCATGTCGGCCGGGGCCGCGGACTTGCATATCGACGTGGAACGCAAGGAATTGCGTTCGAAGATCGACACGGCGGCGCCGGGCGGGGGCAATGCGGCGGGATGAGCTGCGTTGCAGTTGCGTTGAATCCGGTTGCCCGGCTGGCGGGCGCCGCTACCAACCGTACCGCAACTGCACGTACATCAGCCGGTTTTTTCTTAGTTGCCCGAAAAAGCTGTGCTCCGGGCCAAAGTAGCGGTCGAATCCGGCCTGCACCTGCCACTGGTCGTCGATGGCGTAGGCAAGCTTGCCGCGCCAAAGGCCGCTCGATGACGGCAGCGCCAGGACGCCGCCGGTTTCCGCCGTCAGCGTGTCGTTCCACCAGCGGTGCGCCACGCGCCACGTCAACCCGTGCTGGCTGGCCGAGGTCTGGTTGCCGGTGGCGGCCTGGCGCCAAGCGACGGCGCGCGCCAGCGGCGCGTCGATACGGTCCGGCGAGACGAAACCGCGCACGCGCAGGACCGTGGCCTGCAGGCCCAGCGTGGTGCCCTGGTCGAACGTATATTCGCCGCCCGCCACCAGCCAGCGCTGCGGTTTTTTGGACGTGAAATCGTCCGCGCCGCGGTTGCCGGTTTGCGTGACGGCCGCTTCCGCGCGCCACACCATGGCGCCGCGCGCCCAGCTCAGGTCCGCGCCCAGGATGCGCGCGCGGTGGTTGCGCACGGTGACGATCGCGCCGCCGGCGTCAACGCCGGCCAGCGCCAGGTCGGGCATGGGATCGGCGCCGTGGAAATACGAGACCGAGCCGTCGATGCCGGCCGCGCCGCCTTCCCACTTGACCGCCCATTGCGCGCCGCGCGGCCGCTCCGTCACGTAGCGCAGGCCGGGCTGGGCCGGCAGCGGCACCGTGTGGCTGGCCGCGCGCGGGAACCACAGTGCGCGCACGCTGCCGAGGTCCGTGCTCCAGTGCAGCTGCGCCGCGTCATTGCCGTAACGCTGGTCGCCGTCGTCCGGCGCCAGCTGGGTGAAGTCGCGCGGCGACAGGTTGTCGGTCGGGTTGAGGCCGTCCGCGCGGCCCCACACCACCAGTTGCCGGCCCAGTTTCAGCTCGAGCGGCCCGGCGCCGGCGCGCCAGTACAGCTCGCGCACACGGCCGTGCGGCGCGCCGGCCTGCGCAGGCGCGTGGCCGCGCACCCAGGCGTCGCCGACCAGCGCGCCGCCGTCGCCCAGGTCGAGCTTGAAACGGCCCCAGGCGGCCGCCTGCGCGGCGGCGCCGGTGTCGTCGAGTTGCCGCGATCCGCTCCACAGGTCGCTGCGCACACTGAGCGTGGTGTCGAGCCGCTCGGCCAGTTCCGCCGCGTGCGGCATCGGCGCCGCCAATGCCCCCAATGCCGCCCATGCCGCCCATGCCGCCCATGCCGCCCATGCCGCCCATGCCGCCCTTGCCGCCCTTGCCGCCGATATGGCCGGCGTTGTCCGTTCCACCCCGACGGGCGGCGTTGCCCGCCGCGCCCGGGCGGACCATGTTCCCGGTGCGGGCAATGCCTCCGGCGCCGGGAGCATCGCCCGGACGGCGTGCGCCGGCACACGGGCGGCCAGCTCCCCCTTTCCATGCCCGGCCGTGCCGACGCGGCGCTTCACTTGTCGAGTTCCTTCGGGCTGAACAGGCTCTCCGCCACGTTCTGGTCGGCCTCGAACTGGTCGAAGCGGATGCGGGTGCGGTGGCCGGTTTGCAGGTTTTCCGCTTCGGTCCACATCGGTTGCCAGCGCCCGTGGGCGCCCACCTGGCGGATGTCGCCGGCGACGATGCGCTTGAGCGGCTGGCCGGCGCCGTCCCAGATGTCGATCCGGGTGGCGACGAAGTTGTCCTTGCGCACCCAGGACAGGCGCTTGCCGTAGCCGGTATGCTGGCGCACCGTCTCGCCGGCCGGCACGGATTCGATCACGTACGCCGGCGCGCCGTCGAGCGTTTCCTCCCGCAGCAGCTGGTGGTTCCATTCCTCGGCCTTGTAGCCGATCACGTCGCCGTAACTGAAATCCGTGCCGACAAAGGCGTCCTTCTTGTTGGCGGCGGACAGGCGCCGCACCTTGCCCAGCGCGGGCAGGTAAATCCACATGTCGTCGTCGGCGTTCGCGTGTTCGACCAGCAGCGACGCGGTGCCCTTGATGTCGGCCGGCGCGGTGAAGCGCACCAGCCGCATGTTGTCGCCGCCGTTGGCCTGCAGCCGCGTATAGCCGCGGATCTTGCGCACCCGGCTGACGCCGTCCCGGTTGGTCAGCGTCAGGGTTGCCTCGGCGGACGAATCCCTGACCTTGGTGGCGGCCAGGTTTCTCTGCATGATGGCTTGCGGCGTCAGCGTTTCGGCGTGGGCCATCGGCATGGACAGCACCACGAACAGCAGCACGCCGCAGCCGGCCAGCAGCACGCCGGCCAGTTGCCACAGCGGCCGTTGGCGCGCACGGTCGAAAATGAAGTGCGGCCGCACCGACAGCACGATGGCCGGCACCAGGGTCAGCGACGCCACCACGCTGACCGCCATGGCCAGCACGATGAACAGCGACAGCCACAGGTGCACGTTATAGCCGAGCGACAGCGCCAGCACGCCATAGCCGCCCGCCACCGCGGTGGCCACGAACAGCGCGGCCTTGCCGGCGGTGGCCAGCGTTTCACGGGCAGCCTGTTCGGCGCCGGAGCCGGCCGCCACCTGTTCGCGCATGCGGTACAGCAGGTAGATCGCGTAGTCGGCGCCGATACCGACCGCCATGGCGGAAATCAGCGCATTCGGGATGTTGAGCGGAATATCGGCCGCGCCCATCACGCCAAACACGGCCAGCACCGCCATCGCCAGCGGCAGCAGGACAATGGCGCCGGCCGTCAGGGACCGGAACGCCAGCGCTGACACCACGAAGATGGCCAGCGCGATCTGCACGATATTGAGCACCTTGCCCTTGACCATGGTATCGGTCAGGGCGATGGTCTGCGTGGCGTCGCCGCCGAAGCTGACCTTGATGCCGGGGCCGAACACCCGCGACGTATGTTCCTTCAACTGGTCCACCAGCGACTTGATGTAGGCGTTGCTGCCGGTCTTCAGCAGGATCGTGATCTTGGCGGCCTTGTACTGGTAATCGACGTAGGCGTCGAAATCGCCCGGCTCGCCCGACATCGAATACAGCAGCAGGTATTGCGACACCAGCTCTTCGCTGTCGGGCAGCCGGTTGAAGCCCGGGGCGTCGCCATGCATCGCCATGTTCATGCGCTTGAGGTAATCGACCAGCGACACGGTCTTGCCGACATGGCGCTGGCGTTCCGCGAAGCGCTGCGTGCTCTCGATGGCCCGCAACACCTCGGGCGACTTGATGGCGTCGGGCCCGGCGCCTTCCACCATCAGGTACAGGCTGTTGGTGCCGCCCAGCTGGCGGTTGAGGAAATCGTCGTCCTTCTGGATCGCCAGCGAGCTGGAGAAAAAGTTGCGGGTCGCGTTGTCGACCACGATCCCGCGCATGCCCAGCACGCACAGGCAGGCAAGCAGCACCGCGGCCAGCATCACGCGGCGGCGCGGCCCGGCCGGAATCACCTGGTCGCCGATCCAGCGCGGGATGCGGTCCCAGATGCGTTCCCTGGCTTCGGTCGCGCGTTCGCGCTCCGACGGCGGCTTGAGCAGCGAACGCACGGCGGGAATGAACGTCATTTCCAGCACCACCGCGCTCAAGATGCCGGCGCCGGTAAACAGGCCGAAGGCGCGGATGGTGGCGATGTCGAACACCAGCAGCGAAAAGAAGCCCAGCGCCGCCACGCCGCCGGCGATCATCATCACCGGCCCGACGCCGGCCACCGACCGGATCACCGCCGCGCGGTTGGCCTCGGCGGGGGACAGCTTGCCGGCGCGCCGCAACTGTTCATATTCCTCGTAATAGCGCTTCAACAGCTGCACCGCATGTCCGGCCGCGATGGCCAGCACCAGGATCGGTGTCGGCGAGTTGAAGATATCGAGCGGCTGGCGCAGCACACCCATCAGGCCGGTGCTCCAGGCCACCGCCATCAGCGCCGTCACCAGCGGCAGGACCAGTCCCTGCCAGGTGCGGAAGGCTTCGAAGTGCAGCAGGCCGATGACCAGCAGCGCGATCGGGAACAGCAGGTCGATGCGCGCGGCGAATTGCTCGGTCTTGTCGAGGTAGACCGGGTTGCCGCCCAGCGTGATGTCGACATCCGGTCCCGACTCGGCCTCGACCGCGGCCTTGACCGGGGCCACCATATTGTGGAAGCCGTCGGAGCGCTCCTTCAGTTCGACCAGGATGGCCGCCGTGCGGAAGTCCGGCGACACCACGGTGTTGAGGTAGACCGGATTGGCTTCGATGGCGGCCTGCAGCGCGGCGTTGTCGGCCTCGCCGAGCGGCATCCTGCCCAGCAGCGGGCGCGCTTCGAAACCCTCGGCGGTGCCGCCGATGGCCTTGGCCTGGCGCGCCGCCAGGCTGGCCAGGGTGGCGCGCACCACGCCGGGGGTTTGTTCCAGCCGGCGCGTGAGGCGCTCGACGCGGCCCAGCACGGCGGGCTGGAAAATATCGCCATGCTTCGGCGTGATGGCGACCAGCATCAGGTATTTCGAGCCGAACACCTTGTCCAAACGGTTGGTGGCCTGGATGTACGGATGGCCCTGCGGCGCCAGCGTCGCCGGGTCGATGACGATCTTCAATCCCGCGCCGAAATAGCCGAGGATGACAGTGACCAGCAAGGTCAGCGCGATGACGGAGAGGCGCCGGCGCAACAGCCAGTGGGCATAACGTTTCATAGGCAAGTCCTCGCAGCTTATTCAATGTTGTGGCCGGGCGTCCCGCATGGGACAGCCCCATTGCCGCCAGCGGCCAGCAGGTGCGCCAGGTTGGCCAAGTCTTTCTCGACCTGGCTGAGCAGCACCTTGCGCACCAGCGACACCGGCACGACGCCGAAAAACTTGCCGGGTTCGGCGGCGAATTGCCAGTGCAGTTCGGTCCCGTCGGGATGCGGGCGCAGGCTGTAGCGGCCTTCGTAATGGAACGGCCCCTCAACCACGCGGAACGCATATTCGCGCTCCGGCTCGAGGTGGGTGATTTCTCCGGTGAACGGCATGCGCCGTCCCAGGAAACTGAAGACGATGCGGTAGCGGCATCCGGGCGCCGGGAGCGCGCCGAGCAGCTCCGCGTCGACGCACGAGGATTGCCAGTGGCGTTCGTTGGCCGGATTGCTCAGGTAGGCGTAAAGCCGGGCCGGCGGGTGCGGCACGATGGTGGTGTAGTCGGCGTGTATCATGCGGAAAATCCTGGCATCGGGTGGGGGGAATAGTGGCGGTCGATGGCGGCGGCGACCGCGCCGGCGTGCTGCGCATACATGATGGAATTGTGGTCGCCCGGCACGCCCGCCACCGCCAGCGTGGACGGCAACAGGTCCGACCAGCCCAGCGTCGGGCCGTAGTCTTCCGGCTCGTCGATGGCGCGCACCAGCAGCGCCGGCACGTCGTCGGCCGGCGGGAAATAGGTTTGCAGCGCGATGCCGTTGGCCAGGTAGACTTCGAAGTAGCGCTGCAGCAGGGCCGGATCGGCGTCGGCCGGCAGCACGCCGATCGCCTTGGCCGCGGCCAGCACGTGCGCGAACATGTGTTCCGTCGGCAGGGCGCGCAGGGTTTCCGGCGCGATCCGCAACGCCTTGCCGTAAGGCGCGGCGAGGTCGCGCGCGAACCACGACAGCAAGGTCGCGTCGTCGGCGTCGTCCGGCACGTTGGCCGGCACCGGGGCGCGCGTGTCGACCAGCACCACGCCGCGCACGGTTTCACCGGCGGCGCGCAATTGCCGCGCCGCCTCGAATGCAATGACGCCGCCAAAGCACCAGCCGCCCAGCAGGTAGGGGCCGCGCGGCTGGCGCTGGCGCAGGCAGGCCAGGTAACGCCGCGCCATGGCGTCCACCGTCACCTCGGCGTCGCCGTCGGTATCCAGGCCGGGGGCCTGGAATGCCAGCAGCGGCCGGCGCGCATCGGCGTGGCGCGCCAGCGCCAGGTAGCAGAACACGTTGCCGCCCACGGGATGGAACAGCCACAGCGGCTGCGTGTCCGAGCCCCCGCGCAGCGTCAGCAGCATCGTCGTTTCAGCGCTTCCCGCGCCGCTTGCCATGGCCGTGTCGCCGCCGGCGCCGCCATCCTTGGCGGCGCTGCGCAGCCGCAGCGCCAGCGCGGCCACGCTGCCATGGCGGGCCATGGCCGATACCGGCAAGTCGACGCCGAATTCGCGCCGGATGCCGGCCATCACCTGGACCGCCAGCAGCGAGTGGCCGCCCAATGCAAAAAAGTCGTCATGGATGCCGACCTGCGGCACTCCGAGGGCCCGCGCGAACAGTTGCGCCAGCGCGATTTCAGTGCCGTCGCGCGGCGCTTCGATGTGCCGCGGCGCGCCATCACCGGGCGGCGGCAGCGCCTTGCGGTCGATCTTGCGGTTGGCGGTCAGCGGGAAGGCGTCGAGCACGACGAAGGCCGACGGCACCATGTAGGGCGGCAGCACCTGGCGCAGCGCCTCGCCCAGCTGCGCCCCGGGCAGCCCTGCCGCGGGCGCGTCCGTTCCCGGCGCCACGGTTTCCGGTGTGCTCCCCGCCTGCGCCGCCTGCGCCGCCTGCCCGCCGTGGCGTTCCGTCACGTACGCCACCAGGCGCGCGTCGCCGGGGCGGTCTTCGCGCACGATGACGAGCGCGTCGCCGACGCCGGGCTGGCGCCGCAGCACCGATTCGATCTCGCCCGGCTCGATGCGGTAGCCGCGCAGCTTGACCTGGTGATCAAGGCGGCCCAGGTGCACCAGCAAGCCATCGGCGCGCCGGCGCACGCGGTCGCCGGTGCGGTACAGCCGGCCGGCATGCGGCAGCGTGGCCGGTGTCGTGAACCGCGCTGCGGTCAATTCGGGCTGGCGCCAGTAATCGAGGGCCAGTCCAGCGCCGCCGATCCACAGCTCGCCCGGCGCCCCGGGCGGCGCCGGCCGCTGTCGTTCATCGAGCACGTACAGCTGGGTGTTCGCGAGCGGCTCGCCAAGGTGGACCGGGTCGCCGGCCGCCAGGCGCGCGGCGGTGGACCAGACCGTGGTCTCGGTCGGACCGTACACATTCCACAATTTGCCCGTGCGCCGCAGCAGCGCGTCGGCCAGCGCCGGCGGCAGCGTGTCGCCGCCGCACAGCGCCGTCAATTCCGGCCCGCCGCACCAGCCCGCGTCCACCAGCAACTTCCAGGTGGCGGGCGTTGCCTGCAGCACGTTGATGCGGTCCGTTTCCAGCCGCCGCGCCAGTTGCACGCCGTCCATGGCGGTGACGCGGTCGCAGACGAAGACGGCGCCGCCGGACAGCAGGGGCAGCAGCAATTCCAGCACCGAGATATCGAAGGCATGGGTGGTGACGGCCAGCAGCCGAGTGTCGCCGTTGAATTGCAGCAGCGCCTGCATCGCGTGCAGGAAATTGCGCACCGAATATTCGCCGACGCGCACGCCCTTGGGTTTGCCGGTCGAGCCCGAAGTGTAGAGCAGGTAGGCCGTCGCGCCGCCGGCGTCGGCGATCGGCGCCGTTGGGGGCGCCGATGGCGGCGCCTGCAAGTCCGGCGCCGTCTCGTCCATCCGGATCACCGGCACGTCCGGCCGCCATGGCAGGGACGGCCCGCTGTCGGCCACGATCGCCGCCAGTTGCGCATCGTCGGCGATGGCTTGCAGCCGCTCCGGCGGATAGGCCGGGTCCAGCGGCACATACGCCGCGCCGGCGGCCCAGACACCCAGGATGGCCGCCACCAGGTTGCAGCCGCGGTCGAGCAGCAGGCCGACCCGGCTGTCCGGCGGCAGCGGCCCCAGTTGCAGCGCCAGCTGGCCGGCCCGCGCCAGCAGCATGCCGTAGGACCAGCTGGCGCGCCGGTCCTGCACCGCGGTGGCGTACGGCGTACGCGCGGCCTGGCGGCGGATTTGCGCCAGCACCGTCATGTCCGGCGGCGCGAGTGCGGGCCCGGCGCCGGCTTGCAGCCACGCCTGCTCCCGTGCCGGATCGGCCAGCGGCAGTTCGCCGACGGCGCAATCCGGGGACGCGACGGCCGCGCAGGCGGCATGAACGAAAGCCCGCGCCAGTTCCGCCGCCGATGCCGCGTCGAACAAGTGTGCGTGGTATTTCAGCACCCCGACATAACAGCCGTCGCGCTCGCCGCCCATTTCCAGCAGCAGATCGAGCTGGCCTTCCTGTTGCGGCAGCGCATAGGGGCGCACCACGAAGCCCGGCCCGTGGTGTTCGGCCGTCGACGGCAGCGGCAGGAAAAATTCCGCGAAGTCCTCCATCAGCGGCAACCGTTCCCACGAAAAGCCCAGTTGCGCCAGCGGCGCATAGCTGGGATCGCGGGGCGGGGCCAGCTGCTCCACCAGCCAGGGGAACGGGCATTGCTGATGGCGCAGCGCGCCGATCACGGTGTCCTTCACCGCGTCCAGCAATTGCCGGAACGGCATGGCCGGGTCGATCCGGGCGCGCAGCGCCACGGTATTGACGAACTGGCCCAGCATCGTGCGCTGGGCGCGCTCCAGGCGGGCGGCCACCGGCGAGGCGACGACGATATCGGTATCGCCGGAATAGCGGTGCAGCAGCACGTAATATGCGCTCAGCAAGACCATGAACGGGGTCGCGCCCGAGCGCCTTGCCAGCTCCCGTACGGCGTCGCTGGCGCCGCGCGGCAGCACGAACGGCAGCGAGCGTCCCTCATACGTGCGCAGCGCCGGGCGGGGATGGTCGAGCGCCAGGCCGTGCACCGGCGGCGAGTCCTGCAATTGGGCGCGCCAGTAGGCCAGCGAGGCAGCCATCGCCGCTGGGGCCGACTGCAGGGCCGCCTGTCTTGCGGCCCAGGCGCCGAACCCTGCTCCGTCGGGGGCCGGAGTCGCCGCAATGCCGAGGCCGAACCGCGCGGCCGCCTCCGTCAGCAGCAGGCCCAGCGACCAGAAATCCAGCAGCGCATGGTGCGCCGCCAGCGCCACGGTCCAGCGCGCGTTGGCGGTGCGGTAGCAGTGGATGCGCCACAACGGCGGCCGCGCCAGGTCGAACGGCTGGCGTGTATCGGCGCGCAATTGTTCCTGCAAGCGGTCCGGGTCCATGCCGCGCGCGTCGCGGTGGCGCACGTCGGGCTCGATGTTGCGCCAGACCTGTTGTTCCGGGCCGTCCGGCGTGGCGGCCAGGCCGGTGCGCAAGACCGGATATTCGCTGATCAGCTGCGCCAGTACCGCGCCGGGCTTGGCCGGCCAGGCGCCGGTCTTGTCCACTTCGAAGCTGAACACCAGGTGGTAGGCGCCGCAATCCGGCGCCAGTTGCTGCAGGTACCACAAACCGCGCTGGCCGGCGGCCAGTGGAAAACGGGCTTCGCATCCGCCGGCTTCCGGCGGCGCCGTGCCGGCGGCCTGGGCGGCGCCCCGGTCGTCATTCATGCTGGCGGCGCCGCTCATACGGACGGCCCCACGGCGCCGCGCGTGGACAGGGTGTCGAACAGGTAATTGACCAGGCTGCCAATGGTGGGCAAGTCCCACAGCAGGGTCGATTCGAGCTCCAGTTCCAGTTCATCTTCGAGTTCGCCGGCGATCGTCAGCGCGGCGATCGAATCGAGGCCATACCACGTCAGCGGCATGTCCAGCGCGATGTCCCTGGGGGGCAGGTTCAATTCCCTGGCCAGCAGTTCAACGATCCGGGCGCTCAAGGCGGCGCGGTCAGGCGGGAATGGCGTCATGTTGTGTCTCCAAATGATCAGGGTCGGTGTTATTGTGTGTCGCAGCCGCATCGCGGGCGGCCAGCGGCCAGGGAAGCAGGGAAAACATCTGGCGTGTATCGAACTGGTGCAGCAACTGTCCGGCCAGCAGGCCGGCGTGCTCGGGGCGCAGTGAACCGGCGCGGAAATACTGCTGGCCGCGCCGCTCCAGCGCCGCCAGCAGCCAGTCACCCTGCGCGAAGAAACCGCCGGCGTGGGCGCGGTTGAACAGCCACACGCCGAGGCACGTGACAGCCGCATGCAGCGCACAAAAGCGCTCGGCGCGCCGGATCTGTTCCGGGGCGTTGCGCTCGCCGCGCCGCGGCGGATCGGCCAGGACTTCGCGCAGCAGGGTATCGAGGTCGGATTGCAGGGTGGCGGCGGCATCGTGCAGCGCGGCCAGCGTGGCGGCGGACGGCAAACCCGACGTCGCGCCGGGATCAGGGCCGCAAGCCGAACCGGAATCCGAGCCGGAATCCGAGCCGCAAGTCGGACCGGAATCGGCGCCCGCGTTGGAGCCGGCATTGGCGCCGGCATTGGCGCCGCACGCCGCGCCGCCGGGCAATTCCAGCCGCAACCGCGCGATCAGGCCGGGCAGGCTTTCGATGACCGCGTCATGGCCGCGGGCGGACAGGTCGAACTGCTCGAACGGCAGCGCGGGCAGCGGCTTGCGCAGGTCGTACAGGGCGGCAGGGCAGGGCTGGTCGTGCCCTTCCTGCCGGGCCTGCGCCAGCCGCTGTTGGCGCCGCGCAATGCCCGGCAACAGCGTGGCCAGGCTGTCGAGGCAGACAATGCTGCTGCCGTCGAACAGCGAGACCACGGCGCCGTCGCGCAGGATTTTCTGGAACAGCCCGTCGTAATGCGTATCGCGCAGGTAGTAGCGCGCGCCCAGCACGCCGGCCAGTTGCTGGCATGCGTGGTCGACCAGCTGCGTGACCTGCACCTTCGCCACGCTGGACCAGGCCGGGAAGTGCGACGGATACAGGTGCAGGCCGCGCGCGGCGGCGATCGAAGCGCATTCGCCGATCAATTGCGACAGGTAGGCGTTGGCCAGCACTTCGCGCGTGTGCGGCAAGTCCGCCACGCGGCCGCCGTACAGCCGGCGCGCCAGCGCGAAATCGGTCACCACGCGCAGCGCGGAATCGCCCACGCCCAGCGACAGGGCGGTGCAGAACGTGCGCGTCACCTGGAAGCCTTTCAGCGCCAGTTCCAGGCCGTGTCCTTCGGCCCCGACCAGCGCGTCGGCCGGCGCCGGGCAATTGCGGAAGCCGATGCCGCTGATGTCGCAGCCGCGCAAGCCATAGGTCTTCACACGCGGCAGGTGGTAGTAGCGGCTGCCGTCGAGCTCGCGCTTGTTGACGATGAACAGCGAGTGATTGCGCAAGTGCGCGCCGTCGTCGGTGCGGGCCAGCAGCACCATGAAGCCGGAGCGGGTGGCGCGGTTGATCGGCCATTTCTCGCCGCTGAAGCGGTAGCCGCCGCGTCCGTCCGGATGCGCCGCCAGTTCATTGGCGGCCAGGTCGGCGCCGTGGCCGGATTCCGAATACGCCAGGCACGGGAATTCGCCCGCCCCCAGCACCCAGTCGGCCACGCGCCGCTGTTGCGCCTTGCTGCCGCCTATCCATGCCAGGACGGTCCACAGCATGGTGCTGTAGCTGACCGCGACCGACATGTCGCGCCGCGCCAGCACACGGCCGAGCGCGACGAAGGTTTCGCTGGAATCGAAAGCGCCGCCCAGCGATCGCGGCACGTAGCAGCGGTGCAGGCCGAACGTGTGCAGCAGCCCGGCGGCGGCTTCGGGAAAGGCTTCGGCTTCGTCGAGCGCCATGGCGTTGCGGAACGACAGCACATTGGCGGCGCGCTCCGGATCGCCGAGCGCCTGCTCCAGCGCCAGCGCCGGCTGGTATTGCGGCGGAATCATGCGCATACGGCCACCTCCGGGCTGTGTTCGATGGCGGGCAGGCGGCCCTGCAACAGCAACTGGCGCGCCAGGTGGCGCTGGAGCTTGCCGCTCGACGTGCGGGGAATCGCACCGGCGCGCACGAACGCGAGGCGTCCCACGTGCAACTGGTGCTGCCGCGACACCGCGTCGCGCACGGCGGCGGCCAGCGGCGCCAGCTCGGCATCGGGTGTATGGCGCTGCAGTTCCAGCACCAGGCCCAGTTGTTCGCCGCCGTCTTCGTCGATGCCGAACGCGGCCGCGCCGTTGGCGCGCAGCGCCGGATGCAGGGCGGCCACGGTGGTTTCGATGTCGTGCGGGTAGTGGTTCTGGCCGCGGATGATGATGACATCCTTGATGCGGCCCGTGACGTACAGCTGGCCGTCGCGGATGGCGCCGAGGTCGCCCGTGCGCAGCCAGCGCCGTTCGCTGCCCGGCAGGCGGGCATGGAAGGTATCGGCGGTCGCGTCCGGCCGGTCCCAGTAACCGTCGGCGACCGAGCCGCCGGCGGTCCAGATTTCGCCGATCCGGCCCGATGCGCACGGCTGGCCGGTCGCGGGATCGACGATGCGGACCGCGGCATCGGCGTCGGCATCGTGGCCGAGGTCCGTGTCGGCAACCGTGCCGGCATCGGCATGCGCGCCTGCGACGGCAGCGGCGGCGGCACTGGCGCCAGCGCCGGCAAGCGCGGCAACCGCTGCAACCGCGGCGTCAGCGGCAGCCGTATCCATGGCGGTTCCGCCGTTGACGGCGCCGCAGGCGACCAGCTCGACCGCCGCCTCGCCCGCGCGGGGCGGCTCGATCACGCCGCCCGCCAGGCCGTCGCGCGACGCGCGCAGGATACGGGCGCCGGAAAACAGTGGGCCGCCCGTCACGAACAGCGTGCTTTCGGCCAGCCCGTAGCAGGGGAAGAAAGCGCGCGCATCGAAACCGGCCGGGGCGAAGGTGCGGGCAAATTCGCGCAGCACGGCGGCGCGCACCGGTTCCGCGCCGTTGGCGGCCATGCGCCAGCTCGACAGATCGAGCGCGGCCAGCTGTTCCGGGCGCACGCGCTGGACGCACAGGTCATAGGCAAAATTCGGCCCCGCGCTGTGCGTGGCGCGGTAGCGGCTGATGGCGTCCAGCCAGCGCAGCGGGCGCTGCAAGAACGCGGCCGGCGCCATCAGGTATACCGGGAAGCCCGAATACAGCGGTTGCAGCACACCTCCAATCAATCCCATGTCGTGATACGGCGGCAGCCAGCTGACGCCCACCGACGCGGGGTTGCAGCCCATGGCGCGGGCGCCGGCGCCTACATTGGCCAGCAAATGCCGGTGGCACAGGCGCACCCCTTTCGGGTGGCCGGTCGAGCCCGAGGTGTACTGCAGCACGGCCAGCGTATCGGGGCCGATGTCGGGCATATGCCACCGTCCGGCCAGCGACGGCGGCAGCGTATCGGTCGCCAGCCAGCGCAGGCCGGCCCGCGTCAATGCGTCCCATGCGGGCTGTTCGGCTTCCGGCACCGCCGCCGCCTGCGCCGGCGCCAGCAATACCGCGGCCTGCGCACTGGCGACGATGTGCCGCACCCGTTCGAATGATGCGTTGCGGCGCGGCGCATAGACCGGCGCCGCGGCCACGCCGGCATACCAGCATCCGATCAGGGCGCACAGGTATTCCGGACCGGGCGGATACAGGATGACGGCGCGCCGGCCCGCCAGGCCGGCTTGTTGCAGCGCGGCGGCGATGGTCCTGGCGGCCAGGTCCAGCTGGCCATAGCTGAACACCGCCGGTTCGCCGGCGCTTTCGGACAGGTAGGCAAATGCGGTCTGTTGCGGCATGTCGGCGGCGCGCCGCATCAGCAATTCGACCCACGTGGAATAACTCATTGGACCACCCTTGAAATATGCAGTGGCCCCGTCGTGCGGCGGGGCCGATCCGGGCCGCAGCGGCAATGCTGCGGGATGGTTCCATAGGTGCAATTAGCGTGCCTGGAGCACACTGTTTTTTGTTATTTCATTAAGTCGTTGTTTCGTAATGGAGAATTCGACGCGCCGGGGCGGCGGCGGGCAGCGTGGCCGGCCGGGACAGGTTTTGCGGGTTTCGGTTTCCACACGGCGGACTTATTGCGGGTGTGAAAACGGTTATCTTTGCGGCGAATCAGGGACCGGGCCGGGCGGTGTCGCCGGTGCGCGACAGCGGGTGCCGGGGTGTCCGGCCGGGGCGTCATGGCGGCAGCCGCCGCATCGTGAAATTTTCTTCGCGCATTGTGGAATTTCGCAATTGAAAGTCGTTTCCCCGTTTCGCAAAATCAAATGGCAAACAACTCAGGGGGAGCAAACACCATGGCTTTCTTACGCAAATCACTGCTGGCATTGGCGGTCCTGGCGGCCGGCCTGTCCGCCCAGCCGGCCTGTGCGCAGGCGGCGCCGTCGCCATTCGTGGTCTACGACAATGAATTGAAAAACGGCTGGCAAAACTGGAGCTGGGCCAAGGTCAACATGGCGACCCTGTCGGAAAGCGTCAAGCCGTTCAAGGTGGAAGGCGACGCGTGGACCGCGCTGGCGCTGCATCACGAGCCTTTTGGCACCGCGCAGTTTTCCAAGCTGTCGTTCTACATCCATGGCGGCGTGGACGGCGGCCAGCGGCTGACGGTCAAGGTGCTGGCCGACGGCAAGCCGATCGAATCGAATTACGTGATCGAGCCCAAGGCCAGGTCCTGGGCCATCGTGGAAGTGCCGCTGAACGATTTGTCCGCCTCCAACCGCAACATCGAAGGCGTGGTGCTGCAGGGGGGAGACACGCCAACCCGGCCGTATTTCATCACGCGCATCCAGTTTGAGTGACGGCTGCGGACCCGAGCGCGGCGGCCAGTTCCGCATACAACAATTCCTTGTTGATCGGCTTGGCGACATAGCCTGTCATGCCGGCCGCCATGCAGCGCTCGCGGTCGCCCGCCATGGCGCTGGCGGTCATGGCGACGATCGGGGTAGGGGGACGGCCCTGTTGCTGTTCCCAGCGCCGGATCAGGGCCGTGGCTTCCAGGCCGCTCATGCCGGGCATTTGTACGTCCATCAGGATGGCGACAAAGTCGCCCTGCTGGAACAGCCGTACCGCGTCCTGGCCGTTTTCCGCCAGGGTAACGGCATAGCCGCGCCGCTCCAGCAGCGTGGTCGCCAGCAACTGGTTGATCGGATGGTCTTCCACCAGCAACAGGGCAGGACCGCACGCTGCCGGTTCCGGCGCCAGCGATATTGCCGGCGCCGGCGGCGCGGCGTGGTCGGGCAGCAGGCAGGGCAGGTCGAACTCGAAGCAGCTGCCCTTGCCGACCGAGCTCGATACGCGCAGCCTGCCGCCCATCAGCCCGATGAGGCTGCGCGTGATGGTCAGCCCCAGGCCGGTGCCTCCGTAGCGGCGGGTGGTCGAGCCGTCTTCCTGGTTGAAGGCGTCGAAAATATGCGCCAGCTTGTCCGCTGCGATACCGATGCCGGTGTCCTCGACGGTGACCAGCAACAGTGGCGACGGACCGGTTTGCAGGCCGCACCGCACGCGCACCGACCCGCGCGCCGTGAACTTCACGGCGTTGCCGACCACGTTCATGAGGATCTGGCGCAGCCGCACCGGGTCGGTTGAAAGGCGCGCCGGCAGTGTTTCCTCGAGCTCCACCTGCAGCGCCAGGCCTTTCTTTTCCGCTTCGAATCCCAGCGGCCGCAGCGCATCGTGGAATATTTGCCGCACGTCGCAGGCGACCGGCTCGATGCGCAGCTTGCCGGCCTCCATCTTGGAAAAGTCCAGGATATCGTTGATGATGGTCAGCAGGGCGTCGGCCGATTGCTTGATCAACCCGATGAACTCGGCCTGCTGCGCGGTCAGCGGCGTCTCCAGCACCAGGTCGCTCATGCCGATGATGCAATTCATCGGCGTGCGGATTTCGTGGCTCATGTTGGCCAGGAATTCGCCCTTGGTCCGGCTGGCTTCCTCGGCGGCGTCCTTGGCGCGCAACAGCGCCTGCCGGCTTTGCTCGCGCTCGTCGAGCAGCTTGACCAGCGACTCCGACACGACCGCCAGGTCATCGCTGCCGCCGGTGGCCGGGACGGCTTCGTCCAGCATGACCGAGACCGCGCGCCGCATCGAGTTCAGCGCCTGTTCGCGGGCCTGCAATTCCTTGCGCAGGCTGGCCGAGGTGCGTTCCAGCAGCGCGAAGATCTGGTGGAATTCCAGCGGCAGGCTGTCCATCAGGCGCGCCGAATCGCCCGGCTTGCCCTGCAGGACCGCGGTTTCGAAGGTCCGCACCCGCTCGATGGCGCCCAGCCAGCGCCGCAACGGAAACCAGATCAGCGCGGCGCCGCCGATGAAGCTGGCCAGCGCCAGCAGCGTGGAATACACCGCCAGCTGCCACAGGTCTTCCGCGATCGCGTCCACCGCGAACGTCAGGCGCAGCACGCCATAGTCACGGCCGCCCACGCTGATGTTGCGGTTCACGTCATACAGTTGTTCAGCCACCATCCGGTACAGCCAGTCCGGCGCCCGGCGTTGCAGCTTGGCGGGATTGGCGCTGCGGACGTGCCCGCCCTCCATGTCGATGAAGTTCGCCGACGCAAACGGCGAACGTACGATAGCCTTGTCGAGCAGGCGGCGGATCGCGTCGTAGTCGCCGATCACCGCGTTGTCGGCCACCGCCTGCGCCGCCACCTCGACCAGCATGGCGGCCGACGCCTGGCTCGATTCGGCGCGGTCCTGCAGCTGGATGCGGTAAAACAGGGTCAGGCCCGACCCGATGAACAGCAGCAGCGTGATGGTGTAGAGCGCGTACACGCGCCCCACCAGCGACCGGCCCAACAGCCCTGAAAAGCGCGCCATGGCCGGTCAGTGCAGCGATGCCGGGGCGGTGGTATAGAAGCGGCGGTAGGCGCTGTACTCGCTGCCATCGGACGGGATGAACCAGGCTTCCGCGCCCAGTCCCACGCGTTCGGACGCCTGCTGCAGGATGGCTTTGCCGCGCGGGTCCCGGTGCATGCCGAACAAGGCCGCCGATACCGCCTTGACGTCCTTGTCCGGTACCTTGCCCGATACCATCAGCGCCAGGTCGTACAGCGGTTCGGAACGCCACAGTACGCGGAATTTCTGCTTTTCCCGGCTGGCGTAGCCGTCGATCAGCTGCGAATTGCCGCCCGCCGCCAGCACCTTGCCGGCCACCAGCTGGCCCAGCGCACCGTTCTGGTTGCCGCCAAACACCACCTTGGGCTGGATGCCCTTGCCCAGCAGGTGGGCATACGGGAATTTATACGCCACCAGCGCTTCCGGGCCGGGAAAGGCCACCTCCTGGTTGTGCAAGTCTTCCAGCTTGCGGATCGGAGAACTGTCCAGCACCACGATCTCGCCGTGCACCGGCGGGGTCTGGCGCCGCCCGAAGACTTTCCAGCCCAGTTTTTCGCGCTCCGGACTGAACAGGTGGTTGGTGAACACGAATTCGACTTCGCGCGCCAGCACGTACGCGGTGGTGTCGGCCGACGTGCGGCCGATCTTCAGCGCCAGCGGCACGCCGCTTTTTTCCGATACATAACCGATGATCGGGTTCCAGTACGCGGCCGTCAACGTGATGTCGTACTGGTTGACCGGCGAAAAATAATAGGGAGCCTGCGTTTCGGCGCCGGTGGCGGGCGCCGCCAGCAGCGCCGCCAGGGCCAGCAATGTGATTTTCATGCAAAATCCTTTCCTCAGGTAACGGTCTGGCCCAGCAGCGCCGCCAGCGCCTCCACCAGGCGCGGGCAATCGCCGGCCACCGTGGCCAGCGCGCCGTCCAGCGCGGCGCCGTCCAGGCTGTCGGGGCAATGTTCTATCGTGGCGGCCGCCTGTTCGATCGGCGTGGCGCACAGCATGGCGGCATTGCTTTTCAGCGAATGCGCGCAGCGCCGCAGCAGAGCGCCGTCACGCGCCTGCCATGCCTGGCTGAGCGTGCGCAGGTCGCTGGGCAGGGATGCCAGCATTTGCTCGCCGACGATGCCGATCACGTCGCGGTCGGCCCGTGCCAGGCCGGCCGCGTAATCGAACGGCGCCGTCGCGGTTGGGTTGCCGGGCATGGCCGCCGGGGAGTGCGGCGGCGCAGGCACGAAGCGGTCCAGCATGGCCTGCAACTGCGCCGGGCGGAACGGTTTGGCCAGGTAATCGTCCATGCCGGCCGCGAGGCAGCGCTCGCGGTCGCCCTGCATGGCGTTGGCGGTCATGGCCACGATCGGCGTGTGCCGGCCCTGTTCGGCGGCGCGCCAGCGGCGGGTCGCTTCCAGGCCATCCATGACGGGCATCTGCATGTCCATCAACACCAGGTCGTACGGCCCGTCACCCTGGCGTTGCAGCGCCTCGCGCCCGTCCTGCGCCAGCGCCACCTGGTGGCCCCACTGCGTGAGCAGCGTGATGGCCAGTTTCTGGTTGGCCGGATGGTCTTCCACCAGCAATACCCGCGCCGGACGTTGCGCGGCCGGCCGCGGCGAGGGCCGGGCGGCGGCGGGCGGCGGCGGCGCCAGCTTCAGCGCGCCCAACAGGGCGGCCGCCAGGTCGCGCGGCAGGACCGGCTTGGGAACCACGGCGTCGATGCGGGCGCGGCGCCAGCGGTCACTGTCCAGGTTGGCCGCCCCGCTCAGCACCAGCACCGCCGGCGCCGGCGCCAGGGGCAGCGCATGCACCATCGCGGCGGTGTCGGCCCAGTGCTGGTCCGGCAGCGCCGCGTCCAGAATCACGCAGGCGTAGCGCGCCCCGGGCGCGGCCAGCAGTGCACGCGCCTCGGCGGCGCCACCGGCGCCGGTGGCGCGCACGCCCCAGCCGGCCAGCGTATCGAGCAGCAGCCGGCGGCAGGGGGCATTGTGCAACACCACCAGCGCGGCCAGGTTCGCCAGCGCGGGCGCCGCCGGCGCTCCGCCGGCGCGGCGGAACGTGGCGGTGAAATGGAACGTGCTGCCTTGGCCCTCGGTGCTGTCGAGCCAGAGGCTGCCGCCCATCATGCCTACCAGGTGGCGGCAGATGGTCAGGCCCAGCCCGGTGCCGCCATAATGGCGGGTGGTCGAGGTATCGGCCTGGGTGAACGCGGCAAAGATGGCTTCGCGCTTGTCCGGCGCGATGCCGATGCCGCTGTCCTGCACGGAAAAGCGCAGCGTGACCTGGTCCGCATCGCCGCCTGCCATGGCGGCGCGCACCACCACCTGGCCGGTACGCGTGAACTTGACGGCGTTGCCCACCAGGTTGAGCAGCACCTGGCGCAGCCGCACGGCGTCGCCCACCACGCAGGCCGGCACGTCCGGCGCGACCGCGAGGCCGATTTCGAGTCCCTTGGCGCGCGCCTGTTCAGCCATGACGCGCAATGGCTCGGCCAGCGCATCCTGCAGGTCGAAGCTGGCGGCGTCGAACTCCAGCTTGCCGGCCTCGATTTTCGAGAAGTCCAGGATATCGTTGATGATCGTCAGCAGCGACTGTGTCGCGGAATGGCAGATCGCCAGGTATTCGCGCTGTTCGCCGGTCAGCGCCGTGTCGAGTGCGAGCTCGGTCATGCCGAGGATGCCGTTGAGCGGGGTGCGGATTTCATGGCTCATGTTGGCCAGGAAATCACTTTTCGCGCGCGTGGCCATTTCCGCGGTTTCCTTGGCCTGCAGCGCTTCGCGTTCCAGCCGCTTGCGTTCGGTGATGTCGGCGATGGTGCCGACCAGGCCCGCCACCGTGCCGTCGTTGCGCGTGATCAGCGCCTTCTGATAGAACCCTTCGCGCACCCGGCCGTCCGGCGTGGCGATGGCGGCTTCGAAACGCTGCAGCGGCGTGCCGATGAACAGGTCGTTGTCATGGCGCTCGTGCAGCGCCGCGCACGCCGGCGTATACACCGCGTCGGCGCGCTTGCCGAGCAGCTGCTGGCGCGGCTGGCCGAAGTATTCCTCGAACGCGCGGTTGATCAGCCGGTAGCTGCGGGTATCGTCCATCACGTACACCGGCAGCGGAATGGCGTCCACCAGTTCCTCGACGAAGTGCAACTGTTCCTGCAGGCGCCGGGTGACGGACTTGTTGGCGGTGATGTCGGTGCGGATCGCCACGTACTGGTAGGGCAGCCCGTGTTCGTCGAGGAACGGCACCACGGTGGCGTGCACCCAGTAATAGCTGCCATCCTTGGCGCGGTTGCACACGTCGTTGGACCATACGCGCCCGGACTGGATGGTATTCCACAGGTTGGCGAAGAATTCCCGCGGGTGGTAGCCGGAATTGATCAGCCGGTGGTTGGCGCCCATCAGTTCGTCGACGGTATAGCCGGAAACGCTGCAAAAACGCTCGTTGGCGTAAGTGATGTTCCCGTCCGGATCGGTGATGCTGATGATCGCGTGCTGGTCCATCGCGAACTTCTGGTTTTGCAGGTCGCGCTGGGCGCGCCGAATCGCGGCCTCGCTGTCGCGGCGGTGCTGCACCAGTTCGGCCACCTGGTCGATCAGGCCCACGAGGCTGCCGTCGTCATGGGCGGTTTCCACTGCGCCGTACTGCAGCGACTGTACGGTGGCGCGCAGGCGGGCGATCGCGTTTTCCCGGGCAGCCAGTTCCTGGCGCTGGATGGCGTAAGCCTCGGTCAATTCGTGCGCGCTCAATTCCATGCTGCGCACCCGCAATTCCATGTCGCGGTCATATTGTTCGTATGTGCGTGAAACGCGTTCCAGCAGGTCCGGCAGTTGCGCCAGCGCCGCCGCCTGTGCAAGCGGCAGCGGGGCGCCGGTGGCGGCACAGGCAAGCGCCGACAGCAGTTCCGCGTAGTGCCCGGTGGATTCGATGCCAAGCGTATGGCGCAACTGGCGCAGCAGTGTGCGGTGCAACAGTGTTCTCATGGCGTAGCGGGAGATTCCGACAGCGTCGTGATGGTCATGGTCTGGTTATGCAATTGGCAGGCGCCGCCGGGCGCCAGCGGACTGGCTTCGCCATAGGAATAAAAACCGGCCGGCAGCGCGTACGGGCCCAGGATGGCGCGCACGGCCTCGACTTCCTCTTCGACGCGGTCGCCCATCACCAGCTTGCGGCCGACGCACGACACCAGCAGGGCCAGCGACGCGCCGGCGGGGCGGTGCATCGCCAGCACCTGTTCGGCGGCGGTTTCGGCGCCGTCGATCAGCGCGTCCGTGGACGCCTGCATCAGGCGCAGGTAGCCGCCCTGGCGCACGGCGCCGGCCAGCACCAGGCTGCCGCGCTCCTCGTCCACGCCCAGGATGGTACGGATCGGGCCGGCCGCGCTGAAATCGTCGCCCAGCATTTCAAACGGGAACAGCAGGCCGGAAGCCGGCAACTCGCGCGCGTGGCTGCCCAGGTAGCGCTTGTAGATGTCCAGCGCCGGTTCCCCGTCCAGCGCATACAGGATATTGTCGTCGCAATGCGTCACGCAGCGCGCCGGCCCGAACGCGCGCCAGCCGCCATAGGACCCGTGTCCCACCCGCAGGGCCGGGCCGGCCAGGCCGACTGCCACGACGGCGCGCTGCTGCACGCCGTCCGGGCCGACGGTCCAGGTCTGCGCGAACGCGCCGTTGTCGCCGGCCAGCCCGCCAACCACCGGCGCCGCCGTGCCCAGCGCCGCGGAAACGCCGTCGACCAGCGCGCTGCCGTTGATGTCGACGCCGGGCGCGAACAGCAGCACCGCCCGCAGGTCTGGCCCGGCGAGCGCCCGGCCGAGGCGCAGCCCGGCCGCGTGCGAATCGGCCATCCCGGCGACCCAGGTGCTGGCCGGCGCCACGCGCGTGGCGTCGAACCTGACCGCCGTGACCACGGCGCTGTCGCAGGCCACGCCGCCGGCGCTGATTTCACCAGCGGTCGAGCAGCCGATGACGGTGGCGCCGGGGAAGGCGGACGCCAGGGCGGCGGCGGCGCCGTCGCGGAAAAACGCCGGTGCGCCGAACAGCAGTACCAGGCCGGGCGCCAGCGCCTGCAGCGGCGCCAGCGCCGCGTCGCGGTCGACGCCGGGCTTCAGTTGTGCCTGTCGTAATTGCATAGGTGTTTCCGTTTCGTCGATCGGTGGCAGGAGGCTCCGGCGCTGGCCGGCTCAGTGGGTCACACGCGGCAAGTCCGACGCCGCCGGGCTGTCGTTGGCGAAGCGCCGCCGCACGTCGAGCACGTCGTCCCAGACCGCGAGGAAGGCCGCCACGCAGTCGGGATCGAAATGCCGGCCGCTGTTCTCGATGATGTAGGCGCGCGCGGCGTCGGCGCTCCACGCTTTCTTGTAGGGGCGTTCGGATGTCAGTGCGTCGAATACGTCCGAGACCGGCACGATGCGGCTGAACAGGCTGATTTCCGTGCCGCGCAGGCCGCGCGGATAGCCGCTGCCGTCGAACTTTTCATGGTGGCACAGCGCGATGTCGGCCGCCGCCTCCAGCACCGGCGACGCGCTGCCGGCCAGGATGGCGTGGCCGATGGCGGCATGCTGCTGCATGAACACGAATTCCTGCTGCGTCAGCCGGCCCGGCTTCAGCAGGATATGGTCGGGAATGCCGACCTTGCCGATGTCGTGCATCGGCGCCGCCTCGAGCAACAACTGCTGGTCGGCCTCCGGCAGGCCGAGCCGGGCGCCGATCAGGCGGGCGACGTGCGCCATGCGTACGATGTGGTCGCCCGTTTCCGGGTCCCGGTATTCGGCCGCCTTCGACAGGCGCATGATGGTGTCGCGCTCGCGTTCCACGATGGTGCGGGTGGCGGCGGCCACCTCGGTGGCCAGCAGCGCGGCGCGGTCGCGCAGCAGGCGGTGGTTGCGGCGCATGGTTGCCATGTTGCGCACCCTGGCCATGAATTCAGTCTTGTCGACCGGCTTGGCCAGGAAATCGGTGGCGCCGGACTCGAGCGCCGCCAGGCGCACCGGCTTCTGGTCGTTGGCCGTGATCATGATCACCGGCACGTCGCGCAGGTGCGGCAGCTCCGACAGGCGGCGCACGAATTCGATGCCGTCCGGCGCCGGCATCATGTAGTCGACGATCACGATGTCCGGCGCGCCGTCCGCGCACCAGGCCAGCGCATCGGCCGAGACGGAAAAGCACAGCGGTTCCAGTCCTTCGATACGGGCGACGAACGTCCTGAACAGTGTCAGGTTGATCTCCGAATCATCGACGATGACGACTGTGAGCTTCATGGCGGCCTTTAGGTGGATGACAGTACCACCGCCATACTACGTGAATATTTGTCGTATTTGATGAATACGGTAAAAATGATACGCAAATTCATCAAATACGGTGAAATGATTGATGAAGGGAAACAAAAGTGCTAAGCTTGTCAACTGCCGTTTACCAGCCGATCCATCCTGGCGGCACCAGCAGCGCCAGCGCCAGCACCGCGTAGGCCAATTGCAGCGGGACTATCCAGCGCGCCCAGGTCAGCCACGGTATGCGCGCCAGCGCCAGCACGCCGACCGTGATGCCGGACGTCGGGATCATCGGCGTGGTGAATTCGCCGAACTGGAACGCGAGCACCGCGGTCTGGCGCGAGATGCCGGCCAGGTCGGCCAGCGGCGCCATCACCGGCATGGTCAGCGCGGCCTGGCCGGTGCCGGAATGGATGAAGAAATTGATGACGGTCTGGATCGCGAACATCTTTTGCGCGGCGAACGCCGGCACCGACGACTGGATCAGCGGCGCGATGGCGTGCAGCGCGCTGTCGATGATTTGCGCGTCGCGCGCCAGCACCACGGTGCCGCGCGCCAGCGCGATCACGATGGCGGTGCCCACCAGGTCGCGCGCGCCGTGCAGGAAGGCGTCGGCGATGGCGTCGCCATCGAGCCGCGCCGCGAGACCGGCGGAGATGCCCATCGCCATGAACAGCGCGGCGATCTGTTCCACGAACCAGCCGTAGTGCACCACCCCGGCCACCATCACCACCAGCGAACCGGCGAACAGCGCCAGCACGAGCCGGTGGCGCAGGGCCAGCGCCTGGGCGCTGTCGGACGACAGCTTGCCGGCGCCGCCGGCGCGCAGCGACTGGTCGAGTTCATAGGTCGGGCTCAGTTGCGGCGTGCGCCGCACGCGCGCCGCGTACCACATCAGGAACGCGATGGTGACGCCGGTGGCCAGCACCCACACCACCAGCCGGTAGCCGATGCCGGAAAACAGCGGCACGCCGGCGATCCCCTGCGCCACGCCCACGTTGAACGGATTGAGGAAGGCGGCGGCGAAGCCGACCTGCGAGCCGAGGAACGGGATCGACACGCCGACGATGGAATCGTAGCCCAGCGCCAGCGCCAGCGGCACGAAGATCAGCACGAACGGGATGGCTTCCTCGTTCATGCCGAAGGTGGCGCCGCCCAGTGAAAACAGCGTGATGAACAGCGGCAGGAACAGCGCGCGCACCAGCGGCGACGTGGCGTGGCGGCGCGCAATGGCGTGGATCATGGCTTCGATGGCGCCGGTCTTTTGCAGCACGCCGAAGGCGCCGCCGACCACCAGCACGAAGGCAATGATGGGCGCCGCCTCGGCAAATCCTTTCACCGGCGCCATCAGCAGCGCGCCCGCGCCCTGCGGCACGCTGGGCACGTGGCGGAAACTGACCGGGTCGATCTGGGTGCGGCCATCCACAGTGTGCGTGTCGTAGCGGCCGCCGGGCATGATCCAGGTGGCCAGCGCGATCAGCGCCAGGATCAGGAAAATCAGCACATAGGTATTGGGCAGTCGGAATTTCGGCTGTTGGAATTTCATCTGGCGCCTCACAGGCTGAGCAGGTTACCGGAACGGAAAGGCGCGGGGCCCGCGACCTTGCCGATGTTCATGCCGCGCAACACGTGGCGGTGCGCGCTGCGGGCGAAGAAAATGCCGCCCACCGTGCAGCGCACCGCCGTGGTGGCGCCGGTCACGGGGTCGATCACGTCGGCCACCGCCATGCCCGCTTCCACCCGTTCGCCCAGCGCGCGCGTATAGACCAGCACCCCGGCGTGCGGCGCCAGCAGCGGTTCCACGCCTTCCAGCGGCGTCGCCTCGCACAGCGCCGGCGGCAGCGGTTCGAGCGGCGGGCGGCCCGGTGGCGCATCGAGCACGCCTTGCAGCGCAAGGTAGGACAGCAGGGCGTCGGCGTCGCGCCGCGCCAGCTCGTAGCCGACATCCATTTCGCCGCGCAATTCCACGGTGGCGGCAATGCAGGCGGCGGGGATCGGAACGTCCGGGAAATGCTCCTGCAATTCCCACCACAGGCGGCTGCATGCCTCGTCGAACGGTTCGCCGCCGGCTTCCGTGGCCAGCAGCACGGCGTGCGCGCCAAGAAGGCGCGCCAGCGGCGCCACCGCGCCGGCCAACGGCGTGCCGGTGTACACGTGCATGGCGGCCTCGTTATCGCAGTGCAGGTCCAGCACGATGTCGGCGTCGATGGCCAGCGACAGCAGGATTTGCTTGAGCGCGGCGGCGTCGCTGGTGGGCTGTCCGGCGCGCACCTGCGCGAGCGCCTGGCGGCGGATTTCACGCACGTTGGCCGCGGCGTCCATGCCCAGGCGGTCCTTCAGCGCGGTTTTCAGGGCCGGGCCGGCGTGGTGGAAGGCGCGGTTGAAATTGATGCCGGTGCTCAGGTCGAAGCGGCCGAACGGAATACCCTGGATGGCCTGTCCCAATCCGATCGGATTGGCGGCCGGGACCAGCACGACTTCGCCATGGATGCTGCCGGCCGCTTCCAGCGCCTGCAACTGGTGGCGCAGGTATTGCGCCACCAGCATGCCCGGCACTTCATCGGCGTGCAGCGCCGCCTGCAGGTAGGCCTTCTTGCCAGCGCCCGGTTTGCCGAAATGCAGGCTGGTCAATTGCACGGCGCCGCCGTGGAAAGTAGAGATGGATTGGTGTTCGATACGCATGGATGACAAGCCGTGTGGTTGGAATGCGGCGATTATGCAACGAAATTTTCAAAAATATTCAATGTGAAAAAATATTTTCAAAAGGAGTTGAAATCCCGGCACGTTGTGCGTAAAGTGGCAATCACGGATTTACAAAAAGCAGAAAACTGAAAAAAACTTTACAAGGACAGCCATGCGTTCTCCCGCCCACGAATCGACGTCTCCCGCCATTGCCTTCGCCCAGTCGGCGCTCGGGCAATCGCTGTCGCGGGTCAAGGTGGAAGGGTCGGCGTCGCACAAGTCGATCGCCGAATACCTGCTGCGCCACCAGGTGCGCGTGGCCGGCATGGGCATCGAAGAGCTGGCCGAGTCGTGCGCGGTGTCGACCGCCACCATCAGCCGTTTCGCCCGCGACATCGGCTTTTCCAATTACGCGGCGATGCGCACCGCCGTCGCCGAAATCCTGCAGGGCGTGCTGCAGCCGGTGGAGAAACTGCGCAGCACCATCGAGCAGCGCGAGGGCGGCGGCGTGCCGGCGGTGGAAAGCCTGGAATACGCGGTGGCCAACATCAACGCCTCCGCCAGCGGCCTGGCCATGCCGGAACTCGACAAGATCGTGCACCGCCTGGTGCGCGCCAATACCGTGTATGTGATGGGCTTCGGCCTGTCGACCCACCTGGCCGGCCTGCTGGCGCTGCACCTGCAGCCGTTCTGCCCCTATGTGGTGGAGGTGGCGGGGCTGGGCGGCACCGAAGTGGCGGCCGGCCACCTGGCCAACATCACCTCGAAGGACGTGCTGGTGGTGATTTCATTCCCGCGCTACGCGCTGGACGTGATCCGCCTGGCCAACTTCGCGCGTTCGCGCGACGCCTGCATCATCGCCCTGACCGACTCGCCGGCCTCGCCGCTGGCGGAGCTGGCCGACCATGTGCTGTATGCGCAAAGCAGCCATCCGGTGCTGCCGAGCAGCTCGACGGCGGCGCTGGCCATGATCGAGGCGCTGACCGTGACATTGATGGTATCGAACAAGGAAAACGTGGAAAAAGCGGCGCGGCTGACCGAAGCCATCTCCGCTTACCTGTATGGACCGGACGCGGCGCAGCCCGTCCGGCCGAGAAAGAACGCCAAAAAGTAGCCGGCGCATCGACGGCGTCGGACCAGTGCTGCCGCCGCCGATAACACTAACGACACTAAAAACAGGGAGTTGCAATGAGTCTGCATCAAGCGACGGGCGGAGCTTTGCCTGAACAAAACGTGATGTCCGTAGCGGTCCGCCTTGCGCTGGCCGCCGCGATCAGCCTGCCGGCAGCGGCGGGGGCCCAGGAGACAGGGGCGATCCAGCGGGTGGAAATCACCGGGTCATCCATCAAGCGCATCGACGCCGAGACCGCATTGCCGGTGCAGGTGCTCAAGCGCGAAGACATCGACAAGTCGGGCGTCACCACGGCGGCCGAGCTGTTGAAAAACATCAGCGCCAACACCGCGCCCTTGTCCGACGGCGCCAGCATCACCGACGGCACCTCGGGCCAGCGCGGCTTCAATGGCGCCAACCTGCGCGGCATCGGCGTGTCGTCCACGCTGGTACTGTTGAACGGCCGCCGCCTGGCCAACTTCGCGTCCCCGGGCGACAACGCCGGCGTCGACTTGAACAATATCCCGGCCGGCGCGATCCAGCGCGTGGAAGTGCTGAAGGATGGCGCCTCCGCGATCTACGGCACCGACGCGATCGGCGGCGTGATCAACTTCATTACCCGCAAGGATTACACCGGCGTGGACGTGAACGCGTCGCTGGCCGGCACCCAGGAAGGCGGCGCCGGCAAGAAGACCGCCAGCATCAGCGCCGGTTTCGGCAAGGTCGAGAGCGACGGCTTCAACGTGTTCGGCGTGCTGGACGTGCAAAAGCTCGATGCGCTGCGCTCCAGCCAGCGTGACTTCATCCGCGAGCGTCCGCTGGCGGCCAACCTGCCGGCCCTGATGTCGAGCAATACCTATCCGGCCAATATCGACCTGTCGAGCGCCCAGCGCAACGCGCTGGTGAAAGCCGGCGTGCTGCCGGCCGGCTCCACCGCCAACCGCATCAACCCGGCCGCGCCGGACTGCGCGCCGCCGGCATCCGTGTACGCGCCGAAGGGCCCGGGCGGCGTGCTCGGTTGCAGCTACGACTACATGGAAGACACGGAACTGTATCCCGAGTCGAGCAAGATCGGCTTCGTCGGCCGCGCCACCTTCCGCATTGACGGCGACAACCAGGTATATGCGGAAGTGGTGCAGTCGCGCGCGGAAAGCCGCTACGTGCTGAGCCCGAACCCGCAGCGCCTGCGCAACTTGCCGGTATCGATCCTGCCGGAAAAATACCGCAGCGTACTGGCCGCGCCGGGCATGTCGTCCACCTTCAGCGGCATCCGCTACCGCATGACCGAAGCCGGCAACCGCACCAACGAAGTCACCAGTGACGGCCAGCGCCTGGTGCTGGGCGCGACCGGCGCCGTGGCGGGCTGGGATTACGACGTGGCCGTGTCGCGGGCGCAAAACAAGGCGATCGACGCCTACGTCGACGGCTATGTGCTGTTCGACAAGTTCGATGCGGCCGTGCGCGCCGGCAAGGTCAATCCGTTCGGCCCGTCGAGCCAGGAAGGCCGCGACCTGATCAACAGCATCAAGGTCAATGACGATGCCCGCACCTCGAAAGGCATTTCCACCGCGCTGGACGGCAAGATGTCGCGCACCCTGATGCCGCTGGCCGGCGGCGACATGGCGATCGCCATCGGCGGTGAAGTGCGGCGCGAGCGCAGCACGTTCAGGCCGTCGGCGCTGCTGTTGTCGAACAATATCGCGGGTGACCGCGACACCGGCCTGGCGGCCGGCTCCACCACCGATATCCGCGCCACCGACGACAGCCGCCGCGTCTACGGCGTGTATGCCGAATTGAATGCACCGGTCACCAAGGAACTGGAAATGCAGGTTGCGCTGCGCCGCGACCATTACAGCGAAGTCGGCAGCACCACCAACCCGAAATTCGGCGTGCGCTGGCAGCCGACCCGCCAGCTGGTGCTGCGCGGTTCGGCCGGCACCGGCTTCCGCGCGCCGTCGCTGTCGGACCTGAAGCGTCCGACCACGTACGGCAGCGCATCGAGCTTCCTGACCGACCCCCAGTGCGTGAGTACCGGCCTGGACAGCATCGACGGCTGTACCGACCAGTACCCGGTCGAGCGCCGTTCCAATCCGAACCTGAAGCCGGAAAAATCGCGCCAATTCTCGCTGGGCGCGGTGCTGGAAGCGAACAAGCAGCTGACGTTCACGGTCGATTACTGGAACATCCGCAAGTCCGACGTGATCAGCACGCTGGGTGAGCAGATCATCGTCGACAATCCGTCGAAGTACAACGGCAAGTACATCCAGCGCGACGCCGACGGCTACATCAGCAACATCCTGCTGCAAAAGGAAAACCAGGGCAAGCTGCAGACCGCGGGCCTGGACCTGGGCGCCGATTACCGCAGCGCGCAGTCGCCGGCCGGGCGTTTCAGCGCCAGCGTGACCGGGACGCTGATCCTGAAATACGACCGCCAGTTCGGTCCGCTGGAAGCCACGCGCAGCAACCTCGGCCTGTTCCTCAATGACCAGGTGATCCAGCGCTGGCGCCACCGCGCCAGCATCGGCTGGGATATCGACACGTTCAACCTGACGCTGTCGAACCAGTTCTCGTCCGGCTACACCGACCAGAACACGACCTACGACCCGGTCAGCGACAAGCTGTTGCCCTCGCGTAAGGTGAAAGCGTATTCGCTGTGGGACCTGACCGGCAGCTGGGCAGTCAGCAAGCAATTGAAAGTGCGCGCAGGCATCCTGAACCTGGCCAACACGGCGCCGCCATACTCGAACCAGGCCTACTACTTCCTGGCCGGCTATGACCCGACCTACACCGACCCGCGCGGCCGCAGCGCATACGTGGCGGCAAGCTACTCGTTCAGGTAAGCTGGCGCCAGACTCTTCACTGTAAAACGGGGGGCCTGGCCTCCCGTTTTTTTTCATCATGGAGCAAGAATGCAGCACAACATTCCATCGCGCCGCCGGCGCGCCCTGATTGCCGCCTGTGTGGGGATGGCTTGCCTGCCGGCGTGGGCCGCCCTCGACGGGGGCGACGCGGCCGGCAAGGCCAATGCGAACGCGCCGCGAAGCCCGGCAGCGCAGGGCGCACCCTCCGGCGCACCGGGCGCCCAGCACGCCGGCGGCACCCTGGTCATTGCCGGCGGCGCGCTGCGCGCCGACAATGCCGAAGTCTGGACCCGCATCGTGGCGCAGGCCGGCGGGCCGGGGGCGCGCATCGCCGTGTTTCCGTCGGCCGCCGGCAATCCCGAACGGTCCGGCAACAATACCGCCGCGACCCTGCGCCGCTATGGCGCCGATCCGTTCGTGGTGCCGATCGCCGTCAAGCTGGCCGGCACGCCTTACCGCGGCGCGGCAGAGGACGAGGCGCTGGCCGCGCGCATCCGCGGCGCGGGCGGCGTGTATTTCGTCGGCGGCGACCAGGCCCGCATCACGCGCGCACTGTTGCGCGACGACGGCAGCCGCAGCGCGGCGCTGGCGGCCGTGTGGGACGTCTACCGCAAGGGCGGCGTGGTGGCCGGCACCAGCGCCGGCGCGGCCATCATGAGCAGCACCATGTTCAACGACGTGCCGCACGTGCTCGCATCCCTCAGCGCCGAACTGCGCGACGGCCACGAACTGGCGCCGGGACTGGGCTTCATTGGCGACAAGGTCTTCATCGACCAGCATTTCCTGGTGCGCGGCCGCTTTGCGCGCATGCTGCCGGCCATGGTCAAGGGCGGCTACCGCCTGGGCCTGGGCATCGATGAAAACAGTGCGCTGGTGGTGCGTGGCGACGAGGTCGAAGTCATCGGCTACAAGGGCGCGCTGCTGGTCGACCTGGGCGGCGCGGCCGCCACGCCCGGCAAGGGGCCGCTGCAAATGAAGGACGCCTTGCTCAGTTACCTGGACCGTGGCGACCGCTACAACGTTGCCACCGGCGTGCATACGCCGGGACCGGACAAGGCGCTGTTGCCGGCGGCCGAGGAAGAGGCCACGCCGCCGGTGTACAGCAACGATATCCTGGGCAACAACGCCATCGTGGAATTGATGGAGCGGCTGGCGCTGAGCCGGCAGCGCGAGGCGCTCGGCGTGGCCAGCGGCGACCCGCGCGACGCCGCCGGCGGCGGCCATGATGTCGGCTATGCGTTCCGGCTCGTGAAGACGCCGGCCACGCGGGCGTATACGTCCAATGTCTCGGAGGCCATGTCGGTGGTCGGCGTTGGGCTGTCGGTGGAACCGGTGGTGATGGCGCGGCCGGCGTTCCGGCCGCGGACGCAGTAAACGCCGGGGTTCAACCGGCGCCGTGCCGCCGCAGCCATGCCAGCGCCGAGGCGGCGGAGGCGGTGCGCACCAGCAGCAGCGTGCGCACGGCGGGCTGGCGGATGGCCAGCGCCAGGGGCGACGGCGCATCGGGTACGGACGGCTGCGCCGTCGCGGGGAGTGCAGAGGGGGGCGCGGCGGAGTTGGCGGCCGGTAAGGTAGAGGCCGGCGTTGCCGCCGTTGCGGCATCCGTGGACAAGGCCAGCGCGGCCAGCCACCCCAGGTAAACACGGCTTTCCGCCAGCGACAGCGAGCGCCGGCCATCATCGGCGAAGAATTCCTCGGCAAACGTGCGCGCGCCAATCTCGCCATTGACTTGCACCAGCGCGCCCGCTCCGCGCGCCCAGGCCAGCACGTGGCCCCGGCGGCGCAGCGCCGCCATGCCGCCATCGTCCTGGTCCGGCATGGGCACGGCGCGCTGCGGATCGGAAAATTCCACCAGCGCCAGCCTGGCGCATGCCGTCACGCACGCCGTCGATACCAAACCGGCTTCCGGCCCGCCCATGCCAACCCGGTAACCGAGCCGCTGCGCACGGTCCTGCATATAACTGTCGAATTCGTTGGCGATGGCCTGGATGTGGGGTTGCATGGTGCCTGGCTGGGAATGGAGCGGGAAATTCTAGCGCGGCCGGCGCCCCGCGATATATGGCATGGCTATATCCGTCATGCGCGGCGGCGGCAGAAAGCAAATTGAAAGACTGGCCCGCTACAGTGCTGACATTGGCCGATCGGCCCATCTGTACAGCAACTGGAGGCATCATGCACGCAACCCATACCCACCAGCCGCGCCACGGGGCTTCGGCCGCGCAAGCCGCAGTGAAAGCCGCGCCGCTCGAAGACAGCGCATCGCAAACCGGCGGCAAGACGCCGTGGCACATGCTGGCCTGGCGCGCGATGGAGATGAAAGTCGGCCTGGTGCCGCTGCCGATCTACCTGTTGCTGGCGGCGCTGATCGGCGGCTTCATCGCGCAGGGCAAACTGCCGACCGATATTTCCGTGTCGATCGCCGTGCTGGCCATCGGCGGCTTCACGTGCGCGGAATTCGGCAAACGCCTGCCGGTGCTGCGCCACATCGGCGCGGCCGCGATCTTCGCCACGTTCGTGCCGTCGTTCCTGGTGTACGTGCACGCGATTCCGCCGGTCATGCTGAAAAACGTGACGGAATTTACCAAGAGCAGCAATTTCCTCTACCTGTTCATTGCCTCCATCGTGGTGGGCAGCATATTCAGCATGGACCGCACGGTGCTGGTCAAGGGTTTCCTGAAGATCTTCGCGCCGCTGGCGGCCGGCACGGTGGTGGCCGCGCTGGTCGGCACCGCGGTCGGCACGGCGCTGGGCCTGGGCTGGCAGCATACGCTGTTCTTCATCGTGGTGCCGATCATGGCGGGCGGCGTCGGCGAGGGCGCGATTCCGCTGTCGATCGGCTACGCGGCCATCCTCGGCCAGGCCCAGGGCGACATCTTTGCCGAAGTGCTGCCGCCCGTGATGCTGGGCAGCCTCAGTGCGATCCTGATGTCCGGCGCGCTGAATTTCGTCGGCAAGCGGTTCCCGCACCTGACCGGCGAAGGCCGCCTGCAGCCGGGCGCGGAAGAGGAATTGCGCGTGGTCGAATTGCCGGCCGGCACGGTCGACGTGCCGCAAGTATCGGCCGCCGTGCTGACCGCCATTGCCCTGTACATGGTGGGCCTGATGTCGCACAAGCTGTTTGATTTTCCGGCGCCGGTGGTCATGCTGTTCGTGGCCGTGCTGCTGAAGCTGTGCCGCGTGGTGTCGCCGCAATTGCAGCAGGCGTCGCATGTGGTCTACAAATTCTTTTCCTCGGCAGTCACGTATCCGCTGCTGTTTGCCATTGGCGCCGCGCTGACGCCGTGGGAAAAACTCATTGCGGCCTTCACGGTCAGCAACCTGATCACCATCGTGGCCACGGTGGCGTCGTTGATGGCGACCGGCTTCCTGGTCGGCCGCGCGCTGAAGATGTATCCGATCGAGACCGCCATCATCAATGCGTGCCACAGCGGGCAGGGCGGCACCGGCGACGTGGCCATCCTGACGGCAGCGAACCGCATGCAGATGATGCCGTTCGCGCAGATCGCCACCCGCATCGGCGGCGCCATCGTGGTGACGCTGGCGCTGTTCGCCCTGGCCCGCGTCGGCGCCTGAAACGCTCCCGCCGTTGGCCCGCCGCGACATGCCATTGTCCTGGCGAGCCAATCCAGTGTCCGCGCGAGCCACCCGGGCTGTATCCAAATGTTAAATCTTTCCGGCTAGTTAATATGAGTCGCCGGCATGGAGAAATTTAACAATCATTGGAGACAATCTATGCGTATCAAGCAATGGTTACCCGCGTTAGCCCTGTTGACCCTGGGCGCGCAAGCGTCCGCCAGTACCCTGAACCAGAACGTGTCGTGGACCATCGACCGTCCCGGCACGTCCACCACCTACCGCGTGGTGGCGTACGGGGATTCGATCTATGCCGGCTACAACGGCTCCACGGTCAGCGCCGCCAAGTATTCGGCGCCCACGGTGGAAGCGGAATACCTGTCCGCGCTGTGGAATGCGGACATCGAAAGCGTGCGCCGCACCAAGTCCGGCGCCATCGCCTCCGACGTCTACAACAACAAGATCGTGGCCGAGCGCTCGTACATGCAGGCCAGTAATACCCGCGTGGTGACGTTCGAGATGTGCGGCAACGACGGCTTGCAGGCCCGTACCGCCTACAAGAGCCAGACCGGCACCTGCGACGACAGCGTGCTGGTTGCCGCGGAAAACAATTGCAAGACCTACGTGGCGGCCGCGATGGATTACATCAACGCCAACGCGTATCCGGGCGTGAAGATGAAAATCATCTCCAACCTGCATTATCCGGGCTATGCGGCCGACAACGTGCAAAGCACGTGCAAGCAGGCCAGCACCGGCGCCACCGTCAACATGCAGGACAAGTTCCTGCCGTCGCTGGCCCGCATCAACCACATGATGTGCGACCTGGCGCGCCAGAAAGGCTTCAAGTGCGCCGACAATTTCGCGCAGTACATGGGCGCCGACTATGACAGCAACGGGGACGGCGTGGTTGACGCCGAAGCGCTGCGCTACGTCGATGGCGAAAGCCAGGCCAGCTACGTGACCCGTATCACGTCGACCTTGCGCTCGACCCTGCGCGACGCCAACACGAAATTCGTGTCGGCCAGCAGCAGCTATGACTACATCCAATCCGACGACACGCACCCGACCTACAACGGCAGCACCGTGACGGCCGGCCTGTTCGGCGGATCGAGCGGTAGCGGCGCGCCGCGCTATACCTCGTTCACGTCGGGCAAGAACCCGATCTGGAACCAGTACGGCCACGAGCGCATGGGCTGGGCCGTCTCGACCTACAACGTGCCGACGCCGTAAGCCGGTATGGACCAGCGCTGGCGCCCCCGCGTTGGCATGCTCGCCATGGCGCTGCTGGCGGCCGTGGGCGGCGCGCTGCTGGCGTTCCTGTGGCTGAGCGGCAGTCCGGCGCCGGAGCAGAAGGCGCCGGCAGCCGCCAGCGCCGTGCCGGCGGCGACGGCCGTTGTGGCGCCGGCACCTGCGGCGGCCCACCCCGCCGCGCCCGCGCCGGCCGGCCGCGTGCCGGAAGGCGACGCCGATCCCACGCCGGATTTGCGCAGCTACGTGGCGCGCGGTGAAAAGCCATCGATGGCGGAAGTCATCAGCCGGCTGCACGAGCGCGGCATCCACACCGGGCTGGGCGCGTTCAATCCGCCCGGCACCAGCCCGCCGCTGGTGGGGCTGGCCGTGCCGGACGACTTCCCGCTGCCAAAAGGCTATGTGCGGCACCACCAGGCCACTGACGATGGCCAGCGCATCGAAGCGATCCTGATGTTCGCGCCGGATTTCCAGCCGGTCGACGCGGCGGGCAATCCGGTCCCGGTGCCGAAGGACCGCGTGGTGCCGCCGGAACTGGCGCCGCCCGGGCTGCCGCGGCGGCGCATCACGATTCCGGCCCCGATCGAAGCGGCCGGCGTGGGCCGCTAAGTACCTGCGCATCAATTCCCGTGTGCATCCAGGGAAAGCGATGTAGGCCGGATTAGCGCAGCGTAATCCGGCAGGCAGGCCACGGGCATGCATGCGTGGCGGATTACGCGCTGCGCGCTAATCCGTCCTACAGCAGGCATTGACAGTAAATTTTGGCTAACTACTTAGCGGCCGTGCAGTGGTCATGTACGCGCGAAGTGCCCACTTCCAGGCGTTTGCCAAATTTGCCATGGATGCGCCATTGATGCGCCACCGATTGCACCACCTGAGCAATGATAATGATACCGACGACACCGACACATCATTCCACAATGCGGGCGGCCGCCTGCATCGCCGCCAGCGCCACCCTGGCCGCCCTGTATGCGCGCGGCGGCGCCGGCTGGACGCTGGGTTTTGTTTTCCTGGCGCCATGGCTGGCCGCGCTCGACGCCAGCCGCACGCTGCGCGGCGCGCTGGGGCGCGCCTTTGCGATGACGGTGGCGTATATAGCCGCCGTGTTCCCGTGGCTGGGCATGGCGCTGGGACGCTATGCCGGCCTGGGCGACTGGGCCGGCCTGGCGATCCTGATTCTGGCCGCGCCGCTGTTCCAGCCGCAATTCCTGGCTTTTGCCATCGCGCGCGTGCTGGCAGCGCGCCGCTTTGGCCCGCTGCCGGCCGCGCTGGCTGCTGCGGCGGCGTGGGTGGCGGCCGAGCGCTGCGTGCCGCGGCTGCTGGGCGACACCATCGGCCACGGGCTGTATCCGTCGGCGCTGTTGCGCCAGGCGGCCGACCTGGGCGGTGCGGCCGGCCTGACCTTGCTGCTGTTGCTGGCCAACCAGGGCGTAGCGGCCGCGTGGGCGCTGCGGCGCGCGGGCTGGCGCGCGGTGGCGCGTCCGCTCGGCGCGGCCGCGCTGGCGCCGCTGCTGCTGGCCGCATATGGTGGGCTGGTGCTGTCCGGGCAGCCGGCGCCGGCCGGCAAGCCACTGCGCATGGGCCTGATCCAGGCCAACATGGCCGACTATGAAGGCCAGCGCCGCGAGCACGGCGCGTACGCCGTGGTGCGCGGCGTGCTGGAGCGCCACTTTGCCATGAGTTACGACGCCATCGAACGCCAGCGCGCCGACGCCGTGCTGTGGTCGGAGACCGCGTATCCCACCACGTTCGGCCAGCCGAAAAGCGAGGCCGGGGCCGAATTCGACCGGGCCATCGTGGCCAGCGTCGATGCGGCGCGCGTGCCGTTCGTGTTCGGCACCTATGACCGCGACAGCGCCGGCGAGTACAACGCGGCGGCGTTCGTGCAGCCCGGGACCGGGTTGCTGGGCTTTTACCGCAAGACCCGGCTGTTCCCGTTCACCGAATACGTCCCGCCATGGCTGGACAGCCCGGCATTGCGCCGCCTGTTGCCATGGGCCGGCAACTGGAAGCCGGGCAATGGTGCGCGGGTGTTGCCGCTGCGCCTGAAGGATGGCCGCGAAGTGCCGGTGCTGCCGCTGATCTGCCTGGACGACGTCGACACCGGGCTGGCGGTTGACGGGGTGCGCCTCGGCGCGCAGGCCATCGTCACCATGTCCAACGATTCGTGGTTCAGCGCGGACCCGCAGGGCGCACGCCTGCACCAGGCGGTGGCGGCGTTCCGCAGCATTGAAACCCGGCTGCCGCAATTCCGGGTCACTACCAGCGGCTACAGCGCCGCCATCGACGCCACCGGCGCCATCCTGGCCGCATCGCCGATGGGCGAACCGGCGCTGGTGGTGGCTGACATGCCGCTGCGCACGCCGGCGCCCACCCTGGTGGCGCGCTGGGGCGACTGGATCGGCCTGGCCGGCGCCGCGCTGCTGGCCGTGCTGGCGGCGCTGGCCCTGTGGCCCGCGTCGCGCACCCAGGCCGGCGCGCCGTCGGATTTGCTGCCGGAAGGGCGATCCGTGGCGCACCGTGCGCGGTCCGCCGCTGCCGATGCGGTAACGCGCGGCAGCGCCCGCGGCGCTGCCGGCGCGCCGCCGAAGGCGCTGCCCGCCCGGGTCGCCGTGCTGCCGCCGGCCGCGCGCATCGCGGCCGGGACCTTGCGCGCCATCGGGCGCGCCGGCCTGCTGGCGATCGGCGTGGCGTTGCTGGCCAATGAAGCGCTGCGGCTGAACACGCTGGCGCAAGTGCGCCTGTTTGCCGCGCTGGTGCTGGCGCCCGAATGCGCGGCATGGTGCGTGCTGCGCGCGTTCGCCGCCCGCGCATCGATCGAACATGGCCGCCTGGTGCTGGCGCGCGGCGCGCTGCGGCTGGAACTGGCGCTCGGTGAAATCGCCGCCGCCACGCCGTGGCGCGTGGCGGCGCCCGGTCCCGGCGTCACCCTGTGGCTGGCGGCGGGACGTCCGTGGCGCTACGGGCTGGCGCTGTCCGACCCCGGCGGTTTTGCCGCCGCGCTGGCGCAGGCCGGCGGTCCGGTCCCGGCGGGGCAGGGCGGCCGACCCTGGGACGTGTATGCCCATGCGCGCGCCACGCTGCGGCAATGGCGCCGGGACAGCCCGCTGGTGAAATTCGTGGCGCTGCCGCTGGCGCTGGCGATACCCGCATTCCACCTGCACCAGCACATCGCGTTCGGCAGCGCGCTCGGCGAATACTATACGTTTGGCTTGCGGGCCTACCTGGGCGCATTTGCACTGTGGTGGGCTGGCTGGATTATCGGCGTGGCGGTGTGCGCGGCGCTGCTGCGCGCCGGCATCGAGGCGGCGACCTTGCTGGCCGCGCTGCTGCGGCCGCGCCAGGCCGCCGGCATCCGCCGCGGGCTGGAGCGGGCCGGACATGCGGCGCTGTTCGTGGGCTTGCCGGTGTGGCTGCTGCTGAACGTGTATCGGGCGTGACGCCGCGGCGAGCCGGCCGCGCAGGCAGGCGGCCGCCGCTTCCGGCGTCAGGACGCGGCTGTCGGCGCCAGCCGGGTCGGTGGGCGCCGGCGCGGCGCGGCGTCTGACTGGCGGCGCACCAGCGTGTAATCCATCACCAGTTGCGCCGGCACGGCGTCGCCGCCGTCGCGCCGCGCGCGCACCTGCCGTACCACCAGCCGCACCGCGGCTTCGGCCATGGCGGCAATCGGTTGGCGCACGGTGGTCAGTTCCGGCCAGATCGTGGTGGCCAGCGGGGTGTCGTCGAAGCCGGCCACGGTCAGGTCGCCGGGAACGTCCAGGCCCAGGCGGTGCGCCACCGCCACCACGGCGGCCGCCATGTCGTCATTGCTGGCGAAAATCGCGGTGGGCCGCTGCGCGAGCGACAGCAGCGCTTCGGCCGCGTCCAGGCCGGAACGGTAGGTGAACAGTCCCTGTGCGGTCAACTCCGGGGCATCCGGCAGCTTGTGGGCCGCCAGCGCGGCCTTGAATCCGGCCAGCCTGCGCGCGCTGGCGCTCTGGTTCGGATTGCCCGTCACGAAACCGATGCGCTGGTGGCCCAGCGCCACCAGGTGGCTGGCCATGCTGTAGGCGGCCTGGAAGTCATCGATGCTGACGCCCCCCACGCGCGGATCGGGCGTGCCGCAGGCCACCGCCACGGCCGGCGTGCCCGACGCCGTGACCATGTCGATCAGCGCGCGCTCGTCGCACAGGGGCGGTGGAATGATGATGCCGTCCACACCATTGGCGATCAGGCGCTGCGCCTGCGCAGGCGCGTCGCCCTCGCATTTTTCCACCACCAGTTGCACATTGTTGGAACTGGCCTGGTTCAGGAGGCCGATCAGGAACTCGCTGATGTAACCGGCGCTCGGATTGCTGTATAGAAAACCGATGCGCATGGCGTGCGCCCCGGCCAGGCGCCGCGCCACCTGGTTGGGGGTGTAATTGAGCTCGGCCACGGCCGCCATGACCCGCGCCCGGGTTTT
>CBIHOX010000005.1:0-97463 GCA_966211685.1 uncultured Pseudoduganella sp. | reverse complement strand
GTGCTGCAACCAGTGTGAAAGTAGGTTATCGTCAGGCTAGTTATTAGAAAAGCCCCCGTCAGCCTGAACGCGCTCAAGATCGCGCTCAGTGCAGGCGGGGGTTTTTTGCTTTCGTAACCATGGAATATCTGCAATTGCGCCAGGCGCGAACCGGCGACCTGGCTGACATCATGCACCTGGAGCGCGCCGGCTTTGCCGCCGCCATCCAGGAGATCGAAACCACGTTTGCCGAACGGCTGGCCGCCGCCGCCGAAGGCTGCTGGGTCCTGGCGCATCGCGACGGCCGCCTGCTTGGCTACCTGTGCGCGGAATTCTGGCGCTATGACGAACAGGCGCCGGCCGCGCGCTTCGCGCGCGACCACAGCGCGGCCACCACCCATTGCGCCGATGGCGAAGAGATCTATGTGTCGTCAATGGTGATCGATCCGACGCTGCGCGGCAGCGGTTGGGGCGCGCGCCTGTTCAATGGCGCACTGGCCGCCATGCGCGAACGGCATCCGCATTTGCGCAGCGCGATCCTGATCGTGCATCCGGAATGGCACGGCGCGCGCCATATCTACCGCAGCGCAGGCTTCATGGAAATCGGCGAAGTACCCGCGTATTTCGCGGCGCCGGATGGGATCCCGCGCGCCGCCATCATCATGCGCCGTGCATGCAGCGCCATGACAACGCCGCCAGCTTGAAATTTTGACATTGCCGATCCAGGCTGCTACTGTCGCACCACCTGTCAAGTTTGACAGTTGGCAGATTCATTACCGCAGTGGCCGGATTGGACATACACGACATCACAGCAGCCCTCGACGGCGCCGACAGCGAGACCGCCATGCTGGCCGTGCTGGACCGCGCCGCGCGCGCACTGGGCTTCGATTACTGCGCGTATGGCATGCGCTCGCCGCTGCCGCTGTCCAACCCGCGCATCGTCATGGGCAGTACGTACCCATCCGCGTGGCAGCAGCGCTATGCGGAACACAATTACGTGACGGTCGATCCCACCGTGGCGCATGCGCTGCGTTCGACCGCGCCGTTGGTCTGGTCGGAGCCGCTGTTCGCGCAATCGCGCCCCTTCTGGGAAGAAGCACGCAGCCATGGCTTGCGCATTGGCTGGGCCCAATCGTTTTATGATGGGCAGGGCAACGCCGGCATGCTCACACTGGCCCGCGGCGGGGACGTGCTGTCACAGCAGGAATTGCGCGCCAAGGCGCTGCACATGTCCTGGCTGGCGCATGCGGCGCACCATGCCTTGAGCCGCATGGCCGCCGCCCGCCCGCATCCCCATTCGCCCGGCGCCATCGACCTGACGGCGCGCGAAACCGAAATGCTGCGCTGGACCGCCGACGGCAAGACGTCGGGTGAAATCGCACAGATCACGTCGATTTCGGAACGCACCGTGAACTTCCACTTGAATAACGCCGTGGAAAAACTCGGCGCCGCCAACAAGACCGCCGCCGCCGTCAAGGCCGCCATGCTGCGCCTGCTGTAGGTGCAGTAAAGAGATCCTGTAAAGATTGACAGTTACCGCCAGCGCGCCGCTCGCGTTTAATGCCGTCATGGCATTAAACAGGGAATCACCATGCAACAAGCAACCGTGCGGCGCCACACTGCGCACGACACCCTCCACCACGACGCGCCGGCACCGCTGCTGCGGTTGCATGACGTCGGTTACTCCTACCCCGGCGGCCAGCGCGCCGTCAGCGGCGTCACGCTAAACCTGGGACCCGGCATCCTCGGTTTGCTGGGCCCGAATGGCGCTGGAAAATCCACCTTGCTGCGCATGCTGGCCACGCTGTCGGCGCCGACATCCGGCCGCATCCTGTGGCGTGGCGAAGACATCGCCGCCGATCCCGAACCGCTGCGCGGCGCCCTCGGCTACCTGCCTCAGGAATTTGCCGCCTATCCATCGCTGACCGGGCGAGAATTCCTGCGCTACATGGGCGCCGTGAAAAACCTGCCGCAGGCCGGCCTCGGGCAGCGCGTCGACGATTGCCTGGAATTGGCAGGCTTGCAGGCGGCAGCCAACCGCCCGCTCGGGGACTATTCGCCCGGCATGCGCCAGCATATCGGCATTGCGCAAGCGTTATTGAACGATCCGAAACTGTTGCTCATAGACGAGCCCATGGCGGGCCTGGACCAGGAAGAACGGCTGCGCCTGCGCACGTTGCTGTCCGGCCTGGCCGACGGGCGCCTCGTGATCCTGTCGAGCCACATGGCGCGGGACGTTGAAGGGTCCGCAACGACCCTGGCCGTGCTGGCCGGAGGGCGCCTGTGCTTCAGCGGCATGCCCGATGCGTTACTGGACATGGTGCGTGGCAAGGTATGGGAATGGACCGTGCCGGCCGCCGAGCTGCCGGTGGTGCGGGCCGCGTTCCGCGTCAACGCGGTGCAGCACCATCCCGATGGCGTGCGGGTGCGCGTGGCGGCGGACCGCGCGCCATGCGGCGACGCCCATGCCGCCGTGCCGGGATTGGACGATGCTTACCTGTACCTGTTGTCGCGCCATGAAGGCGCGCCGTCATGACCGGCCGGCCGTGCCGGCTGGACCGGCAGCGGCACACGGCTTGCCGCCTGCGGCCGCCATGGTTCGGCCGTTGACCTGGCCGCGCCGTACGGCAACCGCCTGCATCGTCAATGCGCGTGGTTTGACATCTTTCGCCCAGTTGCACGGGGTTTCAACCGGAGTCAGATTTAGATGAAGTACTTTTACATGCTGGTATCGGCCTGCCTGGTGGTGGGATGCACGGTCTCGCTGGACGGCAGGCACCATGCCGTCGGCGCCGGGGAAAGCGCTGAATACCGCCACGCCACGCAAGAGCGTCTACTGGTGCGCGAACAGGAAGAGCGGATGCGCGGCCTGGCGCGCACGCTGGTGCGGCGGGCCGCGCCGCCTTACGCCCTGGTGGTGGGCGACACCGGCGCGCTGGCGCCGTATGGCGCGGCGTTGCGGCGGCGCCTGTACCACGACCTGGTTGGGGAAATGGCCCGGCGCTCGCCCAATAAAACGGTTTCGCTCGACGAGCAGGCGTTCGTGCGGCAACTGGCGGGATGGTCGACCATTGAAACGTTTGGGATCGGCGGCTTCATACGGGACGACCAGCCGCTGGCCGTCGGCGCCGCGGATGTTCTGGAAACCGGGTTTGCCGCCCGTCCGGATGCGCTGCTGCGCGGCGCCACTGGCGACCTGGTGGCGGCACGCGCCAACGCCGACGGCTTGCTGGTACTCGACCGGGTACTGTGCCGGCGCACGGCGCCGGATTACCGCGCCTGCGCCGCGCGTCACGTGCGTGGACGTTTCGATGCGCGCACCGGTGCGGAACTCGATGGAGACTGGCGGCCGAAACACGATGGCCGGCGGGTTGACACCGGCAGCTACCTGGCGGCGGCCTGAACGGCCCGGCAAGTCCGCGCAGGCCGCGGCGCATGCGGCTAAAATAAACCCATGCGCCTCCTGATCATTGAAGACAACCCGGAGATTGTCGCCAACCTGTACGAATTCCTGGAACCGAGGGGCTATGTGCTCGACTCGGCGCCGAACGGGTATGCCGGACTGGGCCTGGCCACCCAGCACCAGTACGACGCGGTGGTGCTGGACGTCATGCTGCCGGGATTGAACGGCGTGGAGCTGTGCCAGAAACTGCGCAATGAATTGCACGTGTCGACGCCGGTCATCATGCTGACCGCGCGCGACACCCTGTCCGACAAGGCGGCCGGCTTCGATGCCGGCGCCGACGATTACCTGGTCAAGCCGTTTTCGCTGCTGGAACTGGAGATGCGCATCAAGGCGCTGGTGCGGCGGGCGCGCGGCGTGGGGCAGGGCGCGGCTGTGCTGCGCGTGGGCGACCTGGTGTTCGACACCAGCACGTATACCGCCACCCGGGCCGGCAAGCCGCTGGCGCTGACCCGCACCGGTTACGTCCTGTTGCGCTGCCTGATGCGGGAGGCGCCGCGCCTGGTGTCGCGCGACACGCTGGAACACGAAGTCTGGGGCGAAGACCGCCCCGACAGCGATGCGCTGCGCACCCACCTGCATGCGCTGCGCCAGGCGCTGGACAAGCCATTCCCGTTCGCCATGCTGCGCACCGTGCCCGGCATCGGCTATAAATTGCTGGCGCCGGAAGACGAGGCCGCCCTGTGACGGCCACCGTGACGGAAAGCCTGAAGCGGCGCATCGCGATCGGTTACACGCTGTATGCGCTGGGCTTCGCGGTGTTTTTCACCTTTATCGTCATGGTGGCGGTGGAGGGCATCGAAGAACACCTGGTCGACAACCGCATGCGCGACGTGGAAGCGTGGGCTGCGCCGCGCAGCGCGGCCGGCTTGCCGGTGGAAATGCCGGCGGGCCTGAGCTTCCACCGCGGCGCCGATATTCCGCGCTCGCTGCGCGGCCTGGCCGGCGGCTTGCAGGAAAAGCGGGTCGACGGCGTCGGCCTGCACATCCTGGCCGGCAGCGACGCGCACGGCGACTACGTGGTGGTCGACCATACCAGCGACTATGAAAAAGTCGAGTTGCTGGTGTATTCGATGTTTGCCGCCAGCTTCATTGGCTTCCTGGTGTTTTCCTGGTTCCTGGGCGGCTACGTGGCACGCCGCCTGGTGACGCCGGTCGAAGAGCTGGCGGCGGCCGTGCGCGGCGGCGCCACCGCGCTGCCGCTGCAGGAGCGCGACGACGAGCTGGGCACCTTGGCGCGCGCCTTTGCCGCCCACACCGATGCCTTGCGCGCCGTGCTGGAACGCGAGCGTTTCTTCACCGGCGACGTCAGCCATGAATTGCGCAGCCCGCTGACGGTCATCATGGGGGCGGCGGAAGTCTTGATGGCCAATGGCGGCAGTCCCGCCACGCAGGCGGCCGCCGAGCGCATCTACCGCGCCGCACAGGATGCGGCCGGCTGTGTGCAGGTATTGCTGTTGCTGGCGCGCGCGCCGGACCTGGCGGGGATGGATGCCGTCGATATGGACAGCGTGGCCCGGCGCGAGGTGGAAGCGTACCGCCCGCTGCTGGCCAACCGTCCGGTGCGGCTGGCGTACGAGGGCGGGGCGCCGTTCGACGTGCGGGCGCCGCGCGAATTGTGCGCGGCCGCGGTCGGCAACCTGGTGCGCAATGCTTGCCAATATACGCAGCATGGCGAGATCGCGGTGCGCCTCGATGGCCGCCGCGTGATCGTGGAAGACAGCGGCCCGGGCTTGCCGGCCGCCGTGCGGGCCGCGCTGGACGGGCAAGCCGCGGTGGCGCCTTCGAGCGCGTCGGCAGGCACCGGCCTCGGCCTGGCGCTGGTGCGCCGTATTTGCGCCTATGTGGGGGCCAGCCTGGAACTGGAAGACCGCCCCGGCGGCGGCAGCATCTTCACCTTGGCTTTCCCCGAGCCTATTTCCCAAATTTAACGATTCCTTAACGCAACCCTGACGGGGATTTACCTGTCGCTGGGCTATCGTGCAGGCTCGCGCCCGAGGCGGCGCGCCATCGCATCGGATAGCCAGTGAGATTTGCCCCCCGTATCAGCGCCCCCCTGTTCACCGTTGCCGCATCGTGTTTCCTCGTATTGGCTTACAACCAGGCGTTCTGGCAACGCTTCGTGCTGGCCACGGGAGGGTTCAGCATGGGCAACCTGCCGCTGCTGGGCGGCACGTTCCTGTTGCTGGTGCTGTTGTTCAATGCCTGCCTCAGCCTGGTCAATTTCAAGCCGGTCATCAAACCGGTGGTGATGGCGCTGCTGGTGATGACGTCGGCCGCCGCCTACTTCATGAACCAGTATGGCGTGCAGATCGACCGCGCCATGGTGCAAAACGTGGTGGAAACCGATACCCGCGAAGCCGCCGAACTGCTGAGCGTGAAAATGGTCGCCACCATTGCCTTGCTCGGCATCTTGCCTGCGCTGCTGGTATCGCGCCTGCAGCTGACGTATGCGGCCGGTAATGGCCGCCGCCTGCTGGTCAACGCCGGCATGGTGCTGGGATCGCTGGCGCTGGCCGCCGGTATCCTGGTGCTGTTCTTCAAGAGCTATGCACCGGCCGTGCGCGAGCACCGTGAATTGCGCTTCCTGCTGACGCCGACCAATTACATCCAGGCCGTCAACGGCTTCATCAAGCAAAAGCTGGCCCGTCCCACCGTGGTGGCGCCGCTGGGCCGCGATGCCGCGCGCGGCGTCACGTGGTCGGGCCAGCAGCGCCGTACCGTAACGGTGATCGTGGTAGGCGAAACCGCACGCGCCATGAATTTTTCGCTGAACCAGTATCCGCGCCTCACCAACCCGCTGCTGGCGCAGCGCGCCGGCCTGATCAATTTCAACAACGTGTCGTCATGCGGCACTGCCACGGCGGTGTCGGTGCCTTGCGTGTTTTCCGCGCTGGGCCGGGAGAATTATTCCGATGGCAAGGCGCAAAGCCAGGAAGGCATGCTGGACGTGTTGAAGCATGCCGGCCTGGACGTGGTGTGGATCGACAACAATTCCGGTTGCAAGGGTGTGTGTGCGCGCGTCGGTTATGAAGATATCTCGGAACCGGTGCCTGGCGATCCGCTGTGCAATGCCGAGGAATGCTTTGACGAGATGCTGTTGCAAACCTTGCCGGACCGGATCCGCAACGCGAAAAACGACCTGGTGATCGTGCTGCACCAGAAGGGCAGCCACGGTCCCGCCTACTGGAAGCGCTACCCGGCCGCCTTCGCGAAATTCGGTCCGGTGTGCGCCACCAACGATTTGGAAAAATGCAGCCGCGAACAAATCACGGCGGCGTATGACAACACCATCCTGTACACCGACTTCGTGCTGGACAAGGCCATCGGCATGCTGCAGCAGGCCAGCGCGGATGCCGGCGTCGATACCGCGCTGGTGTATTTCTCCGACCATGGCGAATCGCTGGGCGAAAAGAATATGTACCTGCACGGCGCCCCCTACATCATTTCGCCGCCGGAACAGCGCCGCGTGCCGTTGATGCTGTGGATGTCCGAGCATTATGCGGAGCGCTTCAAGATCGACCGCCGCTGCGTGGCGGCGCGCGCGGGCCAGCCGTTCTCGCACGATAACGTGTTCCACTCCGTGCTGGGCATGCTCGACATCAGCACCGCCGTCTACAACCCGGCGCTGGACATCTTCAATGCGTGCACCCATGGCTGAACCGCTGCTGTCAGGCCGCGCATTGGGCCGCCTGGCCGGCGCGCTGGCGCTGGCCGCGCTGCTGATCCTGGCGGAAGGCAACAGCGGGCTGGACCTGTGGCTGGCCGATGCGATGTTTGATTTCCACATCCATGAATTCCCGTGGCAGCACGCGTGGCTGACCGAGCATATCGGCCATGGCACGCTGAAGCTCCTGTTGACCGGACTGGGGGCGCTGCCGATCGCGGCGGCGGTATGGGACGGTTTGCGGCGAGGCCGCGCGCTGCCGCTCTGGTGGCAATTGCGCGTTCGGCTGCTGGCGCTGTGCACGGCGCTGATTCCGCTGGTGGTGTCGCTGCTCAAGCGCGCCAGCCATTCGCATTGCCCGTGGGACCTGGAACGTTATGGCGGCTACCAGCCGTATTACCGCCTGCTCGAACACATGCCGCGCTGGGTGGAAGCCGGCCACTGCCTGCCGGGTGGCCACGCGTCGAGCGCGTTATGGCTGGTGGGATTGGCTGTATTCTGGCTGCCGCACGACGTGCGCAAGGCGGCCGCCGTTGCGGGCTGGGCGCTGGCATTTGGCGGCCTCGTAGGCTGGATGCAACAAATGCGCGGCGCGCATTTCCTCAGCCATACACTGTGGTCGATGTGGCTGGCCAGCGCGCTGCTGCTGGCGCTGCTGGCCTTGCACCGCGCCTGGTTGAACGCGGCGCAGGGGCGGCAGGCTGCGCCGCCGCAACGCGTTGCAAATTGATGTGGCTGACGCTGGGCAAGGCGGGGAGTTGAGTTGTATTATGCATCATTGCATCTTCATTACGGGATGCACAGGATGTTAGCTACTTCTCAACTTAAAGGTGTTTTTCATGTCAGCAAATAAATATCGCCTGGTGACCCGCAGCGACTTCGATGGTCTGGTCTGCGCCGTGCTCTTGAAGCACCTGGACATGATCGACGATATCCTGTTCGTGCACCCGAAGGATATGCAGGATGGCAAAATCGCCGTCAGCGACCGGGACATCACGACCAACCTGCCCTATGCGCCCGGCGTACACCTGGCATTCGACCACCACTTGTCGGAAACCATCCGCAACACGGGTGAGCGCAACAACCACATCATCCACCCCGACGCGCCTTCGGCTGCGCGCGTGGTATATGACTATTATGGCGGCCGCGCCGCCTTCCCGGCATCGTGGGACGACATGATGGCCGCGGTCGACAAGGGCGACTCGGCCCGTTTCAACCGCGAAGAAGTGCTGAATCCGCAAGGCTGGGATTTGCTGAACTTCCTGATGGACGCCCGTACTGGCCTGGGCCGTTTCCGCGACTTCCGCATTTCGAACTACAACCTGATGATGGATTTAATCGATTACTGCCGTAATCACACCATCGAAGAAATCATGGACTTGCCGGACGTGAAAGAGCGCAAGGATTTGTATTTCGACCACGCGGAAAAGTGCAAGGAACAGATCCAACGCTGCGCCACCGTGCACAAGAACCTCGTGGTGCTGGACTTGCGCAACGAGGAAACCATTTTCGCGGGCAACCGTTTCATCATCTACGCGCTGTATCCGGACACGAATATTTCCATTCACGTGCTGTGGGGCCTGAAGAACCAGAATACCGTGTTTGCCACCGGTAAATCGATCCTGAACCGCACCTCGAAGACCAACATCGGCGCGCTGATGCTGGAATACGGCGGCGGCGGCCACGAAAATGCCGGCACCTGCCAGGTCGACAATGAAATGGCGGAAGACGTGCTGGGCGCGCTGATCCAGCGTATTACCAGCGAAGGCTGACGTCCGGCTGGCCATATAAAAAAAGGCGCTTCCACGGAAGCGCCTTTTTACTGCATTAATTCAATTCACGCGTCCGCGCAAACGAATTAGAACTCTTTCTCAGGCAAGGCTATCGTATTGTCCGTGCTGAACTGGTAGTCCTTGAACACGTGCTCGGCCGTCAGCAGTTGGTAATCGCCGTTCGGCATCTTGTGCGACGTGTCCTTCAGGCGGTACGTGTAGTGGCCGCACGTCCAGCAATTGAAGTTGCGCATGTGCGTGCACAGGCAAGTCTTGTCCATGACTGAAATGCCCTTGTCGCTGCCATTATTGGCCAGCACTTCGCGGTTGTACGAATTGATGTACGCGCAATTGCCGGTCGAATCGAGCAGGTAGCCGTACGATTCGCAACCGGGGCGGATGCCGGCGCCGATGGCCGGGGTCTGCTTCAGCATGCGCATCGGATAACCGGTCGGCGAGACGCCATTGACGATGATGTCTTCTTCGCTGGCCTTGAAGTATTCCTGCTTGACCTTGTCCGGCAAGCCGCACTCCTTGGTGACAGTGAAGCGGGTCGCCACCTGCACGCCGGCCGCGCCCATTTCCAGGAACGACACCGCGTCGCTGCCGGTAAACACGCCGCCGGCGGCAATCACGGGAATGCTCAATTCCTCTTTTTTCAGGTAATCGAGGATTTCCTGCGTGATCGCATGCAAGTCGAATTCTTTCCAGTCTTCCAGGCCAAAGCCCAGGTGGCCGCCGGCCAGCGGGCCTTCGACGATCACATAGTCGGGCAGGCGGTCCAGCTTGGCGTTCTTGCGCAGGAAAATCTGCAGCGCGCGTACCGACGACACGATGATGCCGAGCTTGGCGTCGCGGAAGCGCGGATGGTCGGCCATCAGCGCAAACGAACCGAAGTGCAGGCCGGCCGACAGCGTGATGCCGTCGACGCCGGCGTCCAGCGCCGCGTTCAGGCGCGTGCGCAGGGTTTCCTTCGGGCCGTTCATGGTCAACTTTTCCATGCAATTGACGAAAATCAGGCCGGGCCCTTTCTTCGCTTCCATGGTCTTGCCGATGTGCAGGCGCTGCGCCTCGGCCAGGCGCTCCAGGTCGAACTGCACGCTGGACTTGTCCATGTTCAGGATGTTGTGCTTGTACAGCTTGGTCTTATCCTTGACGAAGGTGGTGTCGAAGCGGCGGTCCGACACATCTTCCACCATGGCGTCCGAGATATGCCCGATGCCGCCCAGGCGGGCGGCTTCCAGCGCCAGTCCGGCCGTGGAAATATCCACGCCCATGCCGCCGATCATGATGGGCACATATTCCTTGTCGCCAAAACGCAGGCGGAAGTCGTCAACTCGTTTCATTACAGTCCTTAAACTACGTGATGCAGCAGGGCGGCACGATGCGTAGCCCTGCTTAACGGTGCATGGGGTGAAGCAGTGAGGAAAACGGGCGGATCAGTCCCGGAAATTGTTGAATTCCAGCGGGGTATCCGGCACATCCTTGCGCAGCAATTGCATGGCTGCCTGCAAGTCGTCGCGCTTGGCGCCGGTCACGCGGACGGTGTCGCCCTGGATGCTGGCTTGCACCTTCATCTTGCTTTCCTTGATGACCTTGGTGATTTTTTTCGCGGTATCGCTGTCCAGGCCGTTTTTGACCTTGATGACTTGCTTGACCTTGTCGCCGCCGATTTTTTCGACCTTGCCTTCGTCGAGGAAGCGCACGTCGACCTTGCGTTTGGCCAGCTTGTTGGTCAGGACATCGCGTACCTGGCCCAGCTGGAATTCGGAATCCGCATACGCGGTCAAGTCATTTTCTTTTTGTTCGACGCGGGCGTCGCTGCCCTTGAAGTCGAAACGGGTGGTGATTTCTTTGTTGGACTGGTCGACGGCGTTACGCACTTCGATCATGTCGGCTTCGGAGACTACATCAAACGACGGCATGTTGCTTTCCTTCAATTTAAATGCTGCGGCGGTAAGACTGCCGCAAAGATGTGCCATTTTAACGGACAACTGCCCGAACGCTCGGTCGTTTTTGGCAGGTTGGCACTATAATTGACCAAAATACTCGGTCTGCCATGCAAGTCAATCTCCCTATCGTTCACGATTTCCCCCTGACGTCCCTCAATACTTTCGGCATCGCGGCCCGCGCCGCCCGCTATTTGCGTGTCGAACAGGCCGCGCAACTGGCGGCGGCGCTGGCCGACCCGCAACTGGCCGGTCTGCCGCGCCTGGTGCTGGGCGGCGGCAGCAATGTGCTGTTGACGGGGGATTTCCCCGGCCTGGTGCTGCACATGGCGCTGCGGGGCAAAGACATCCTGGCCGGCACCGCGACGCACCACCACGTGCGCGCCGCCGCCGGCGAAAACTGGCATGCGTTCGTGCAGTGGACGCTGGAGCAGGGCTTGCCCGGCCTGGAAAACCTGTCGCTGATTCCCGGCACCGTCGGCGCGGCGCCGATCCAGAATATTGGCGCCTATGGCGCGGAAACCAAGGATTATTGCCACAGCCTGACCGCGTTCGACCCGGCCACCCTGCAATTCGTGACGATGGACCGGGCCGCCTGCCGCTTTGCCTACCGCGACAGCATTTTCAAGCAGGACGCGGGGCGGCGCCTGATCATCGTCGACGTGACGTTTGCGCTGCCCAAGGCCTGGGCGCCGGATTTGCGCTATGCCGAACTGGCGCAGGCCATGGCCGCGCAGGGCCTGGCGGCGCCGTCCGCGCGCGAAGTGGCCGAGACCGTGATGGCGGTGCGCCGCCGCAAGTTGCCCGATCCGGCCGAGATCGGCAATGCCGGCAGCTTTTTCAAGAATCCGGTGGTGCCGGGCGAACAATGCGAACGCCTGCTGGCGCGCTATCCGGGCCTGGTGCACCACCGCCAGGCCGATGGGACGGAAAAACTGGCGGCCGGATGGCTGATCGACCAGTGCGGCTGGAAAGGGCGCGCGTTGGGCAATGCGGGCGTCTACGAAAAGCAGGCGCTGGTGCTGGTCAACCGCGGCGGCGCCACCGGTGCGGACGTGCAGGCGCTGGCGCGGGCGATCCAGGCCGACGTGCAGGAAAAATACGGCGTGACGCTGGAGCCGGAACCAGTGTTCGTTTAACGCACATCCGGTACGCGGACGGCGGAAGGGGCAGGCCTTGCCGGCGCACCGGCACACCGGCGCTATGGCTTACTGTGCTGGCGCCGCCAACGCCTGGTTACGGCCGCCGTTCTTGGCCGCGTACAGCGCGCGGTCCGCGCTGGCCAGCAATTCTTCCAGGTTCGATTCCGGCGACGGCACGATGCTGGCCACACCGATCGACATGGTGACCACGCCATGCGGCGATCCACTGTGCGCCATGCCGAGGTGATGCAGGTGCTGCACGCATTCCTGGGCCACGGTCAGGGCGCCGGCCAGTGGCGTATCGGGCAGCACGATGGCGAATTCCTCACCACCATAGCGCGCCGCCAGGTCGGCCGGGCGTTTCAAATGCTCGGTCAGCACGGCCGCGGCCTTTTTCAAGCACAGGTCGCCGCTGAGGTGGCCGTAGGTATCGTTGTACTGCTTGAAATAATCGATGTCGCACATCAGCAGCGACAGCGGCTGGCGCTCGCGCTGGCCCCGTTGCCATTCCACGCGCATGGCGTCGTCGAAGCGGCGGCGGTTGGCGATGCCTGTCAAGCCGTCGAGCGCGGCCAGTTTTTGCAATTCGATATTGGCGTCCGCCAGCTGTTTCTGGCTTTCGCGCAGGAAGCGGAACGCCTGGTCGCGCTGCAGGCGGCTGATGTGGGCGTTCGAGTGGTAGCGTACGCGGGCCAGCAATTCGAGCTTGTCCGGCAACTTGACGATATAGTCATTGGCGCCCATCGCAAAACTGTGCGCCTTGAGTTTCGGGTCTTCCTTGGCCGACAGCACGATGACCGGCACATGGCGCAGGATTTCCTCATCGCGGTATTGCCGGATCAGGGCAAAGCCGTCCATATTCGGCATCACCAGGTCTTGCAGGATCACGGTGGGCTGCAACTGGACCGCCGCCTCCGCGGCCAGTGTGGCGTCGGTCACGTAGTGAAATTCAATGTCGCCCTGTTCGGCCAGCATGCGGCGTACGGCTTCGACAATGATCAGCTGGTCATCCACCAGCAAGACGCGGACCTTGAAGACAGTCAGGCCGGCATCCGCGTCAACAGGCGAGGCGGTCCGGAGCGAGGTGGTGTCAGACATGCAATTCTCTACTGGTTATGCGCCGGCCGCTCAAGTCGGCGGATACCTGACACCAGGTATCGCGCTTAACTGCGGCTGCCGGTCGTGCTGCGTAACATCGGCCCAATCTTGTCCAGCGGTAGCACCATCTGCGCGGCATCCAGTTCGACCGCGGCGCGCGGCATGCCGTAGACAGCACTGGTGGCCTGGTCTTGCGCAATGGTGGTGTGGCCGGCCTGGCGCATGGCCAGCAATCCTTCCGCACCGTCGCGGCCCATGCCGGTCAGTAGCACCCCAACCGCGTCGCCGCGGAAATGGTGCGCGACGCAGCGGAAGAATACATCGACGGATGGACGATAGGCGTAATCCCTTGGTGCTGCATCGTAACCCAAGCGGTAGTCTTTATCCAGTACCAGGTGATCGTTGCTTTTTGCCACCAGTACCACGCCGGAACACAGGCTGTCGCCTTCATGGATGGCGCGCACCGGAATGGTTAATTGTTCACCAAGCCATTTGGCGAACTGGTCGGCGAAATTTTCATCGATGTGCTGCACCACCACGATGGCGCAGCCGGCGGGCGGTGTCCATCCGGCCAGCAATTTCGATACGGCGACCGGACCGCCGGTCGACGCCCCGATGGCAACCAGCCGGGTCACGCCGGTCTCGCGGTGCTCCGGCGCCTGGGTGGGACTGCGCGGCTGCAGCGATTGCGTGCCGCCGCTGTGGCGGATCAGTTTGTCCATGGTGCGTATTTTCGCCAGCAATTCCGCGGCGCCACCCGCCTTGCCCTGCAACATGGGCGTGGCGGTCACGTCCAGGGCGCCGGCGCCCAGGGCGCGGAACACCTGGTTGACGCTGTCCTGCGGCCGCCCGGTCACCACCAGGATGGCGCACGGGCTTTGTTCCATGATGCGCCGCGTGGCTTCCACGCCATCGAGTTCCGGCATGTTCAAGTCCATCAACACCAGGTCGGGCCGGTTTTCGCCGCACAGGCGGACGGCTTCCACGCCGGTGCGGGCGATCCACAGCACCTGGTGCTCGGCCGTGCTGGCCACCACGCGGCGCAGCGCTTCAGCGGCCATGGCGACGTCGTTGGCGATTCCGATCTTCATTTGTAGGCTTCTCCGATCAGGTCTGCGACGGCATCGAGCAGGGTCTCGTCGTGGAAGCTGCCCTTGGTCAGGTAATAATCGGCGCCGGCCGCCATGCCGCGCGCGCGGTCCTCGGGCCGGTCCTTGTACGACACGATCATCACCGGCAACTTGTGCAGATGGATATCCTTCTTGATCAGCGCGACCAGTTCGATGCCATCCATGCGGGGCATGTCGACATCGGTGATGACGAGGTCATAGTCGCCGCTGCGCACCACGTTCCAGCCATCGATGCCATCGATGGCGACGTCGACGTCGAAGCCGCGTCCCGCCAGCAGCTTGCGTTCCATTTCCCGCACGGTCAGCGAGTCGTCCACCACCAGGATGCGCTTGAGCTTGCGCCGCTCCTGGTAGCCGCTGCGCGCCAACTGGTGCAGCGCGCCTTCATGCAGCAGCTTGTCGATCGACAGCAGCAAGTCCGGCACATCGAGGATCAGCACCGGGTCGCCATTGTCCAGCAGGGCCGCAGCGGAAATATCGCGCATCTTGCCGAAGATCGGGTCGATGGCTTGCACCGCAAGGCTTTCCTCGCCGCGGATCGCGTCGACCACGAGGGCGTAGCGGCGCGCGCCGGCGCCGATCACCACCACCGGCAAGTCCTCGCCGGCAGGCATGCTGTCGCCCAGTTCCAGCACCTGCGCGGCCGAAACCAGGCCCAGGTGCTCGCCATGGTGTTCGAAGAATTGCTTGTTTTCCAGCGTGTGGACGGCGCCCCGCGGCACTTTCAGCACGCGCTCGACCTTGACGATGGGGATGGCGTACGCTTCGCCCTGGACCTCGACCACCAGCGCCCGCACGATCGACTGCGTCAGCGGCAGCGTGATATGCGTGGTAAAGCCTTGGCCGAGTTGGGATTCGATGCGCACGCTGCCGTTCTGGTCGCGGATGGTGTCGTGCACGATATCGAGGCCGACGCCGCGCCCGGAAATTTCCGTGGTGGTTTCCTTGAGGCTGAACGCCGGCAGGAACAGGAATTCCATCAATTCCGCCGCCGACATGGCTTGCGCCATGGCGGCGCTGGCCATCTTGCGCTCGACGACGGTGCGGCGGATCTTTTCCAGGTCGACGCCGCGCCCGTCGTCGCTGATTTCAATCGACAGCATGCCGGCCCGGTGCCGTGCTTCCATGACCACGGTCCCGCATGGCGGTTTGCCGGCCGCCGCGCGTTCGGCAGGGGCTTCCATGCCATGGTCGACCGCATTGCGCAGGATATGGTTGAGCGGACTTTCCATGCGGGCCAGGATATCCCGGTCGACCAGCGTGTCTTCGCCGACGATACGCAACTGAACGTCCTTGCCCAAGGTACGGGCCAGGTCGCGCACCATGCGCGGGAAATGCATCACGCCGTCGCGGAAGGGGCGCATGCGCATGGCCAACACTTCATCGACCATGTCTTGCGATACGTTGAGCAGCTTGCGTTCCCAGTTTTCGAAATCGGCAATGTGTTCGAGTACGAATTGCTTCAATGGCTGCGTCTTTTGCAGCGCCAGCAGGGATTTTTCCTTCAGCGCCGCATCATGGCCGACGGAAATCGCTTCGTGCAATTGTTCGACCATGGCAAACAGGCTGGCCTGGTTGCGCTTGAAGCGCTGCATGGCTTGCAGCAGGGGGTGTACCTGGTGCGCGTGGATGCGCGCTTCACTGGCCAGCGACAGCATGCGGTCGAATGCCTGCGCGGATTTCACCGGGGCAGGACGGGAGGCCGACGCGGCGGCGGTCTCTTCGGGGTCGCGTTGCGCCGGTTGCGGGGCATCCAGCGCAACGCCGGCGCCGGCGGCTGGGCCGATATCAACGCCCGCATCCGTCCCGGCTCCGGTTTCCGGCGCGCCGTCCGGGACGGCCGTACCGGCTGGCGCCGGCGGTACTGACGACGCAGAGGGCGCGGTCGGCGCCGTCGTTGCCGCCGATGCTCCCGGCAACGCGGGCGACATGAACGGCGGCGGCAAATCCAGCGGTTCCGGCAGGAAGGCAATGTTGCGGATACTGTCGAGTGTCTTGCGGAACTGCGCCTCGTTGGCGGCCAGCCATGGCGTCACCCCGGCGTCATCGAGGCGCGACACTTGCAACACCAGGTCCACCCCGGCAAGCAGTACGTCGACCCGGTTGGGCGTAAGCTTGAGCTTGCCGTGCTGGGCCGCAATGAAGGCGTCTTCCATCGCATGCGCCAGCTGCACCACCGCGTCCAGCCCGACAATGGCGGCCGCGCCTTTGACGGAATGCGCGGCGCGCATCATGGGTTCGACCGACGCCGCATCCGCCCCGGTGCGCTCGACGGCCAGCAGGCCGTCCGTCAGGATCATGGTTTGCGTATCGGCTTCCATCCGGAACAGCTCCTGCATGGAAAACTGGCTCAAGTCGCCGTTCTGGTCGTGGCTCATCGCAGGCTCCTTGCAAACTGCTGGCCCAGCAGGCCGGCGTCGAGACAGCCGATCATCATGCCCCCATGCTCGATCACGCCGGTCAGGTAGCGCTGCAAGCCTTTGTTGATGGTGGCGGCTGGCGCCATCACGTTGGCCGACGCATAGCGCACGATCCCGTGCAGGTCCGCCACCGGCAGCGCATAGGCTTGCTGTTCCCATTGCACCAGCAGCAGGCGGGAAAAGGTGTGCCGTCCGGTGCGCGGCGTATGCACGGTGGCGGAAATGCCCAGCAAGTCGGCCAGCGCAATGCATGGGTACAGCCTGCCGCCGACGTTGACGACGCCAGCCAGGCCACGGGCCGTGCGGTGTGGCAGGCGGTGCGGCAATGCATGTGGCGCCACCAGCACGAACATGGCGGTGGGCAAGGCCAGCCATTCGTCGCCGATGCGGAACACCAGGCTGGAACTGTCGTGCTGGGTGCGGTCTTCTGCCGGCATGCTGAAATGCGCGGCCCATGCGTGCTGGTAATCGTCGCCCACGGTGCGCTGCAAGTTCAATTGCGCCGCTTCGCCATACACGCCGCAGTTGCGGCAATGGATATGCTGTTCCAGTAATGCGCAACTGTGGTCGCCGCGGATGCCAATGCGGTTCCAGCAATCAGAGAAGGTTCGTTCCACCGTCATGTCTTAAATCCCGACGTATTGATTTCCGATGCGTTGAATCCCGGTGCGTCGAGTCCCGCTGCGTTCAGTCCCGCTGCATTGCCGCGCTCGTAAATGCGGCGCGCCCGTGCCTTCAGCCTGGCCGCACCGTCCAGGTCGCCCTGCTGTTCCGCCAGCAGCGCCAAGTGGCACAGGGCGGCATAATGGTCCGGCTGCAGGTAGATGCAGCGGCGCCAGAACAGTTCCGCTTCCTTTTGGTCGCGCGCCTGGTCGCGCAGCATGCCAAGGATGTAGTACGCTTCGGCCGCTGCCGGCGTATGCGGCTCGGCCGCCAGCACCGCATGGCATGCGGCCTCGGCCTGCGCCAGCGCGCCGCGGTCGGCCAGCGCGCGCGCGCCTGCAATGCCCGTGTCGGGCGCGGCCGCGGCAACGGGCGCGGCGCCCGTCGGGGCCCGGTTGGCGGAAAAGCGCGTCGCTGCCTTGGCGGCCGTTTCCGGCGCCGGCGCCAGCGGCGCCATCGGGGCGGCGCCCCGGGGGGGAAGGGCGGTATCGGCCTGTCCCGCTATCCCGCCGGCGGGGACGCGTGGTCCGCGCGGAAAATCCGATGGCGCCCAGGCGGGGAGGGGCGGCCGTGCCGCATGGAGCGGAGCGGCCGGTTGCGGCAGCGACGCGTAGCGCGGCGCTGGCGCAAGGTCTTTTTTCAACGCAAACGCATAGCGGTGCGGCAGCGGCGTAAACCCTTCCTGGGTAAAGGATGGCACTTCCGCATAGCCGGCGAACAGCAAGCCGTCATCGTCCAGCATGTCCGCCAGGCGCGCGATGGCCAGGGCCGTGGTGGGCTTGTCGAAATAAATCAGCAGGTTGCGGCAGAAAATCAATTCGTAGCAGCGCGCCAGCGGCGCCGTATCCATCGACAGCAGATTGCCCTGGCGGATGTGCACCTGGGCGCGCACGGCGTTATTGATGCGGTAGGCATCGTCGCCGACGACGCTGAAATAGCGGTCGCGGAATGCCAGGTCCTTGTTGCGGAAGGCATTGCGTCCATACACGCCGGCCCGCGCCCGCGCCACGCACGCCGCGCTGATGTCGATGGCGTCGACGGCAAAGCCATGCGCGGGCACGCCCGCATCGAACAGCGCCATGGCGATCGTGTACGGTTCTTCGCCGCCGGCGCAGGGCAAGGACAGGATGCGCAGCGGACGCGCATCGCGCGCCAGCCTTGCCTGCACGTGGCGCACGGCCACCTTGAACGCTTCCGGGTCGCGGAACATCCACGACTCCGGCACCACCAGCAATTCCACCAGTTCATCCCACTCCCGCGGCGAGAGGGCGGACAGGTACTGTTCGCGGCTGGTTTCGCCGGTGCAATCCATCCGCACGCGGATCGCGCGCTCGGCCTGGGCGGGCGATACGTTCAGGCCCGTCACCTGGCGGATCAATGCCTGCGCACTCACGGCGCCCCCCCGGCATTCCTGCCGCCCGCCTGGCGGGTGGAGGCCGGCCAGGTCACGGCGCCACCCCGGCAAACAGCGCTTCCCGCACGTCGGCGGGCAACAGCCGCTCGAGCACCACCAACTGCACCATGCCCGCCCCATCCTTGCCGGCCTGGCCGCCCGTTTGCCCGCTTACCGCGCCAAGGAACGGCGCGGCCCGCACGCCGGGCTCCTTCCAGTCGTCGTCGCGGATGGCCTGTATCCCCTGGACCCGTTCCGCCAGCAAGCCCAGCGCATGGACCGCGCCGTCCGGCGCCGTGTAGTCGGCCAGCACGATGCGGGTATCGTAATGCTGCGCGCTGCTTTCATGGCCGGCCAGCCGCGCCAGGTCGATCACGGGGATGGGCTGGCCATGCAGGTTCATCAGGCCGGCCACCACAGGCGGCGCCAGCGGCAACTGCTTGAGCGCCATCAGCGGCAGCACGCGCTGGATCTGTTTCAGCGGCAAGCCGTAGCGGTCCGGGCCGATATGGAAGACAAGCAGCTTCATCGCTACACGACAACGGCAAAGGTGGCGACGCTCGACTGCAAGTCGTCGGCGGCAAATTGCAGCTGGCGCACGGCTTCGCTGGTGGATTTCAGCGAGTCGACCGTCTGCTGCGTGGCGTCGTTCAATTGCGTCATGGTTTGCGAGATTTGCTGCGCGCCGACGGCCTGCGATTGCATGCCTTGCAGGACCAGGTCGAATTGCGGCGCGAGTTTTTGCACCTGCCCCATCACGCCGGACAATTGTTCCACCACTTGCCGCACTTCCGCCACGTTGCGGCGGATTTCCTCGGAAAACTTGTCCATCCCCATCACGCTGGCGGAAACCGCCGACTGCATTTCCTTCAGCATTTGTTCGATGTCCCACGTCGATACCGACGTCTGGTCCGCCAGGCGGCGGATTTCCGTGGCCACCACGGAAAACCCGCGGCCCGCTTCACCGGCTTTTTCCGCTTCAATGGCCGCGTTCAGCGACAGGATGTTGGTCTGGTCCGCCACCTTGGTAATGGTCGACAGCACGCTGTTGATGTTGCTGGCTTTTTCCGACAGCGCCGCCAGCTTGGCGTTGATCGAGTCGGTGGCCGACACCATGTGCTGCATGGTCTGGTCCATGCGGTGCAGGTTGCTTTGTGCTTCCGCGGTGGCGCTGGTGGTGTAGTCGGCCACGGCCGTCGCGTCTTGCATGGCCTTGAGCAATTGCTGGGTGTTCGAAGAAATTTCCTTGGTGGTCGACAGCACTTCCACGCTGGTCTGCGCCTGTTCCACGCCGGTGGCCTCCTGTTGCTTGGCCGACGCGGCAATTTCCGTGGCCGAGGTGGTGACCTGGATGCCGGCCTTTTGCACGTTGTTGATCAGGGCGCGCAAGTTGGCCAGCATGGTGGCCAGGCCCTGGCCCAGGCGGCCGATGGCGTCGTCGCCGGTGACGGTGACTGTCCCGGTCAGGTCGCCTGATGCCGCCTGCGAGACCGTGGCCAGCAGGGCGTCGACCTTGGCGCGCAATTCGCTGGTGATGGCGGCTTCACGTTGCCGGGCTTCCTGCAGCGAAGCCGCCATGCGGTTGAATTCCAGCCCGACCAGGCCCAGTTCATCACGGGTCATCACGGTGACCCGCGCCGATTGGTCGCCGGCGGCAATCCGCCCCACGGTTTGCGTCAGGTTGCTCAGTGGCGCGGTCAGCGATTGCACCAGCAGGTAGGCGATGACTGCCGCCAACAACACGCACAGGGCGCCGCCGCCTGCCAGCACTTGCAGCATATTGCGGCGCAATTGTTCGGTGGCTTTGGTGCGTTCGGCCGACACGCGCTCTTCTTCATCGGACGCTTCCTGGATCGCCTTGTCGAGCCCGCTGATGGCGGCCAGTGCGTTTTTCATCAGTTCGGAGCGGCCAACCTGGTCCGCCGCGTCCGGCGCGTCGCCCAGCGAACGGCGCAACTCGATCTGCTTGCGCACGAATTTGTTGAACCAGTTGTTGATCATGGTTTCAAGCTCGCGGAAGCGGCGGTTTTGCTCCGGATTGTCCGCCGTCAGCGTAATCGCTTGCCCGGTATGGGTGCGCAACGCTTCTTCCAGCTTGGGCATGGCCGCCAGCACGTTTTCATTGCCGGTCAGGATGTAGGCGCGGGTGGCGGTCTGGATTTGCAGCGTCGTGGTTTCAATACTGTCGGCTTCCTGGATGACTTCCATGGTGTGCCTGTCGAGCCGGCTGGCATCGGACAGCTGGATGAAATGTTGGTATGCGGTTGCCAGCAGCACCAGCAGGATGGCCAGCATGGCGCAAAATCCCGCATACAGTTTTTTCTTGATACTCAGGTCTTTGAACATGTTGTCTCCGCCTGCCTGGATGGATGTCTGACCAATCCATTGTGCCATGCGCGACGGTTGGCCCCTGTCACGTATTGACGGCAAACGTCGCGACGCTGGTTTGCAGGTCGCCCGCCGCGAATTGCAGCTGGCGCACGGCTTCGCTGGTGGATTTCAGCGAGTCGACGGTCTGCTGGGTGGCGTCGCTCAATTGCATCATGGTTTCCGAAATCTGCTGGGCGCCCACGGCCTGCGATTGCATGCCCTGCAGGACCAGGTCGAATTGCGGCGCGAGTTTTTGCACCTGCCCCATCACGCCGGACAATTGTTCCACCACTTGCCGCACTTCCGCCACGTTGCGGCGGATTTCCTCGGAAAACTTGTCCATCCCCATCACGCTGGCGGAAACCGCCGACTGCATTTCCTTCAGCATTTGTTCGATGTCCCACGTCGATACCGACGTCTGGTCCGCCAGGCGGCGGATTTCCGTGGCCACCACGGAAAACCCGCGGCCCGCTTCACCGGCTTTTTCCGCTTCAATGGCCGCGTTCAGCGACAGGATGTTGGTCTGGTCCGCCACCTTGGTAATGGTCGACAGCACGCTGTTGATGTTGCTGGCTTTTTCCGACAGCGCCGCCAGCTTGGCGTTGATCGAGTCGGTGGCCGACACCATGTGCTGCATGGTCTGGTCCATGCGGTGCAGGTTGCTTTGTGCTTCCGCGGTGGCGCTGGTGGTGTAGTCGGCCACGGCGGTGGCGTCTTCCATGGTCTTGAGCAATTGCTGGGTGTTGGCGGAAATTTCCTTCGTGGTCGACAGCACTTCCACGCTGGTCTGCGCCTGTTCCACGCCGGTGGCTTCCTGTTGTTTGGCCGACGCGGCAATTTCCGTCGCCGAGGTGGTGACCTGGATCCCGGCCCGCTGCACGTTGTTGATCAGCGTGCGCAAGTTGGCCAGCATGGTGGCCAGGCCCTGGCCCAGGCGGCCAATGGCGTCGTCGCCGGTGACGGTGATTTTCCCGGTCAGGTCGCCTGATGCCGCCTGCGATACCGTGGCCAGCAGGGCGTCGACCTTGGCGCGCAATGTACTGGCCGCGCTGACTTCGCGCTGGATATTGTCCTGGATGGCTTGCGCCATGTCGTTAAAGGCATGGCCAACCCGGCCCAGTTCGTCATTGGAAACCACCTGGACGCGGGCCGACTGTTCGCCGGCGGCAATCCGGCTGACCGCGTGCAGCAGGGTGTTCAGCGGGTCAAGCAATGCACGGCCCAGCAGCCAGCCGATGGCTGCGGCAAGCACGGCCACCAGCATCCCGCCGCCACCCAGCAGCCATTTTTGCGCGGTGTGCAATTCCCGTGTCGCGGCCGAGCGTTCCGCCAGCAGCCGGTTTTCCTCGGCGTTCATATCCGCGATCAGCTTGCGCACCTCGCCAATAATCTGCGCTCCATTGAGCACGTCGGCCGCCGTGGCGACCTGTTGCGAGACGCCGACTTTCTTGTTGAGTTCGCGCCGTTTTTCCAACAGCGGCTTGATGATGTTTTCCACCCAGTTCACCATCAGCGGCGCCATTTTTCGCAGGCGCTCCTGCTGGGAGCGATTGTCGGCAGTCATCCGCACGAGGTTGGCGTGGTGCTGGCGCATGGCCGCATCTTCGCGCGGAATGAGGTCCACCAGTGACTCATTGCCCGTCAACATGAACCCGCGCGTGGAATTTTGAATTTGCAGTACCGCCACGGCAATCAGGTTGGTTTCCTGCAGCACTTCGCGCGTATGGCGGTCCCATTCATTGGCTTCAGACAGGCGATTGAAATTATTGTAGGCAAGCGCAAGCAGTACCAGCAGCAACGCTACGATGGCGCCGAGCCCGGCGGCCAGCTTGGTTTTGATCTGCAAGTCTTTCATCGTCTCTCCTTGATAGAACTCAAAGTGTAGCGCTGTGTACAACAAAATGGGGAAGAAAAGGATGCGTTATGAGCTGCGTGAGAGGGTGGGGCGCAAAGCGCGGCCGCGTGATGTACAGGACCGGTCGCCGCCGCCGCATCCCGGGACGGGTTTTATTCGGGGATTTCCCGTTGCAGCAGGACCAGCACATTGTCGGTATTCCCCGCCCAGGCGCCCTGGATATGGCCGGTATTAATGATCTGGACCAGCATCCAGCCTTCCTGCCCCTCCCGGTTCAGGATGCCGGCAAAGTCCGGCAAGTCATATTTTTTCAGTCCCGAAAAGAAGCCTTCCCGGGTTTTGATTTCCAGCGTCTTGAATTCATATTTCTTCATTTTGATGGTTTCCTGAGGTTCGAGATCGGAAAGATGGATGTCGAATGCCGCAGCCAGCGCCTTCCTGGTCTGCAGCGATGCGGTTGCCTCCCGCTCGACCCGCTGGATGGTCCGCAAGTTCACGCCGGCCGCCAACGCCAGTTCCTCTTGCGACCACGAGTGCTTCGTGCGCAGTTCAAGCACCAAATCCGCATTGATTTTCATTTCATACTCACGATCTGTTATTGGTTGAGGCACTCCCATCGTGCCTCCGAGCCCAGGAAACTTTTACGACTAAGCAACGAAATATGGGTGACAATAGTACGACAGTATTACGACAGTGACGAGTTTGACGAGTTGGCAGGCCTTGCGTGCTGCATCAACCAAGCCTGCCGAAGCAGGTAAGCCGCCAGCGCCTCTCGGTAACCAGCAAGGCGGCTTTAATTCCGGGGTTCAGCAATCAAGGCTCCACGGGAACGTCTTCATTTGCCGGGAGGGCCCGGCCGCGCCATGCTGGCGCCATGTAAAAAGGCCACCCGAAGGTGGCCCCATCCGTCATGCGGTCAGCCAGGATTACTGGCCGCGTTTCTGGCGTGCGTTGGCGGCGATGCGCATGCGCAGGGCGTTCAGCTTGATGAAGCCGCCGGCATCGGCCTGGTTGTAGGCGCCGCCGTCTTCGTCGAAGGTGGCGATGGTCTGGTCGAACAGCGAATCGGTCTTCGAATCGCGCGACACGACGATCACGTTGCCCTTGTACAGCTTGACGCGCACCCAGCCGTTCACGCTCTTCTGCGTGTGGTCGATCAGCGTCTGCAGCGCGACGCGTTCCGGTGCCCACCAGTAGCCGTTATAGATCAGCGACGCGTAGCGCGGCATCAGGTCGTCCTTCAGGTGCGCCACTTCGCGGTCCAGCGTGATCGATTCGATCGCGCGGTGCGCCTTCAGCATGATCGTGCCGCCCGGCGTTTCGTAGCAGCCGCGCGACTTCATGCCGACGTAGCGGTTTTCCACCAGGTCCAGGCGGCCGATGCCGTGCTTGCCGCCCAGGCGGTTCAGTTCCGTCAGCACCGCGGCCGGGGTCAGCTGCTTGCCGTTCAGGGCCACGATGTCGCCGTTCTGGAATTCGATGTCCAGGTATTCCGGCTGGTCCGGTGCCGCTTCCGGCGACACGGTCCAGCGCCACATCGATTCCTCGGCTTCCGCGCTCGGGTTTTCCAGGTGGCGGCCTTCGAACGAGATGTGCAGCAGGTTGGCGTCCATCGAGTATGGCGCGCCGCCGTTCTTGTGCTTCATGTCGATGTCGATGCCGGCGTCTTCCGCGTACTTCAACAGTTTTTCACGCGACAGCAAGTCCCATTCACGCCACGGTGCGATCACGCGCACGCCGGGTTTCAAGGCATAGGCGCCCAGTTCGAAGCGCACCTGGTCGTTGCCCTTGCCGGTGGCGCCGTGCGAAATCGCGTCGGCGCCGGTTTCGTTGGCGATTTCAATCAGGCGCTTGGCGATCAGCGGACGCGCGATCGAGGTGCCCAGCAGGTATTCGCCTTCGTATACGGTATTGGCGCGGAACATCGGGAACACGAAGTCGCGCACGAATTCTTCGCGCACGTCATCGATGTAGATGTTTTCCGGCTTGATGCCGAACTTCAGCGCCTTGGCGCGCGCAGGTTCCAGTTCTTCGCCCTGGCCCAGGTCGGCCGTGAAGGTGACGATTTCGCACTTGTAGTTATCCTGCAGCCACTTCAGGATCACGGAGGTGTCCAGGCCGCCGGAGTAGGCGAGGACGACTTTTTTCACATCGCTCATGGTTTTTCCTCTAGAAAATTATTTTTGGTCCTGTTGATCGAGGCGTCCCAGCAACAGGAATTCAATCAAGGCTTTTTGAATGTGCAGGCGGTTTTCCGCTTCATCCCACACCACCGATTGCGGGCCGTCGATCACCTCGGCCGACACTTCTTCGCCGCGGTGGGCGGGCAGGCAGTGCATGAACAGCGCATCGGGCTTGGCGCGCGCCATTTTCGCGCTGTCGACGATCCAGCCGTCGAACGCTTTCAGGCGCGCCGCGTTTTCCGCTTCATAGCCCATGCTGGTCCACACGTCCGTGTTGACCAGGTCGGCGCCTTCGCACGCATCGGCCGGGTTCTCGAAGAACGTGTAGCGCTGGGTATTGACCAGCTTCATGTCCATGTCATAGCCCTTGGGCGTGGACACGTTCATGTGGAAGCCAAAGATTTCCGCCGCCTGCAGCCACGAATACAGCATGTTGTTGGCGTCGCCGACCCATGCCACGGTCTTGCCCTTGATGGCGCCGCGGTGTTCGTAATACGTGAAGATGTCGGCAAACACCTGGCACGGATGGTGTTCGTTGGTCAGGCCGTTAATTACCGGCACGCGCGAATGGGCGGCAAAGCGCTCGATGATTTCCTGGCCAAAGGTACGCACCATGATGATGTCGCACATACGGGACATCACCTGGCCCGCGTCTTCCACGGGTTCGCCACGGCCAAGCTGGCTGTCGCGCGTATTGAGATAGATGGCGGCGCCGCCCAACTGGTGCATGCCGGCTTCGAACGACAGGCGGGTGCGGGTGGAGTTCTTGTCGAACACCATCACCAGCGTGCGGTCCACCAGCGGGTGGTACGGTTCATAGTTCTTGAACTTGCGCTTGATGATGTTTGCACGCTCGATTACGTATTCATATTCTTCCAACGACAGGTCGGAAAACTGGAGGTAATGCCGGATCGGTTTTGCGGTAGACATAATGACAACGTAGTGGGCGCCGACAGAGGCGGGGGTGCCTGTATCGCCAGCTTAGCAAAACATTATACGGCGAAATTGTAACGATGGTGAAAATGGTGCCATGCCGGTTATGAAGGGCGATTCAATGGTAAATCGCCGCCGGCCCGGCGTCTTCGTGCGCGGGCGCCGTCAACGGCAGGTCGAGTGTAAACGTGGTCCCTTCCGGCCCGCTGGCGACGCCGATCTGCCCGCCCAGCAGCGAGGTGACGATGTTATAGCTGATCGACAGGCCCAGGCCGCTGCCTCCCTGGCCCAGCTTGGTGGTAAAGAAGGGATCGAAAATACGCGACAAGTGGCTGGTGGCGATGCCCCCGCCATTGTCGCTGAACGTGATCAGCACCCGGTTCTCGCCATGCTGCGACGCCGCCAGCTTCATCCGGCCATGGGTCCGGCCTTCGAACGCGTGCAGCAGCGCATTGTTGATGAAGTTGGCGATCACCTGGCCGAACGGGCCGGGATAGCTGTCCATCGCCAGGCCGTCCGATACGTCGTACTCGATGGTGTGGTTGGCGTTGCGGATGCGGTTCATCATGGTGGCCACGATTTCATGCGTGACCTGCTGCAGGTTGAACACGCGGCGCTGTTCCGTGGTGCGGTCCACCGCCACCTGCTTGAAGCTGTTGACCAGGTCGGCGGCGCTGTTCAGCCCGCGCATCACCAGTTCCGATGCCTTGCGGGCATCGGCAATGTAATTGGCCAAGTCCGAGCGGCGCAGGCCGGGGCCATTCATTTGCGTCTCGATTTCCGCGGTCTTTTGCTGCAGGGTGCTGGCAATGAGCAGGCTGTTGCCGATCGGCGTATTCAACTCGTGCGCCACGCCCGCCATCAGGGAGCCCAGCGCGGCGAGCTTTTCCTGCGAGACCAACTGGGTCTGCGCGTTTTGCAACTGGCGGTAGGCTTCCGCGTTATCGAGCGCGATCGCGCCATAGGCGCACAGGGTGCGGAAAATCAGCCGTTCGCGCTCGCCGTAGGCGCAGGCATCCAGCGCCTGCACCGTCATCACGCCCAGCGCGTGCCCGCCCGCCAGCAGCGGCACGTACAGGCCGGAGCGGTTGGGGCAGGTGCCCGGGGGCACCGCGTAGTGGCTGCCCTTGGTCAAATCCTCCACGTACACTTCGTGCCGCTCGCGCAGCGCCCGCACCGAATACGAGGTGGGCGCATCGAGCGGGATCACGTTGGTCGGCAGCGCGACGCCGCCCTCTAGCCCAAACGCGCGCACCAGCGCGCCGGCGCCGGCGTCGTGCAGGTAAATTGCAAAGGTATGGCATGGCAGCAGCGCCTGTACGTGGCGGTTCAGCACGTCGAACACCGCGCCGGCGTCCAGGTGCGCCGTGATTTCCTGGCCAATGGCCGACAACCGTTCCAGCGTGGCGCTGGTCTGTTGCAGCAGTTCGGCGCGGCGCGCTTCAGCCGCCGCCAGTTCCAGGTGGTGCAAGCCTTCGGCGCGCGCATGCTCGGTTTCATGGTGCACCTGCATGGCGACGGCCCGGTTGGTGGCTTCCTCGCTGTGGGTCTTGTCCCATGCGGCGCGCGCGGCCAGCGACGTTTCGTACGCCTGCTGGTAACTGCCGGCCTGCGCATATTCGTGGGCCACGGCGTCGAGCAGGTCGCCCGGCACGGTATAGCCATCGATGGTCTTCCCGACCGCCATGGCCTGGTGCAGGTAATGCAGGCTGGCGTTCAATTCCGTCATGCCGCCGGGAGCCGGCAGCACATGGCGGCGGTGGATAATGGCCAGCACGCGCAGCGCCAGCACATGGTGGTACACATTGTTTTGTTCCGCCGCCAGCCGCACGGCTTCGTGGGCGGCGGCCAGCGCTTCGTGCGGGCGGTCCAGGCAGGACAGCGCATGGGCCTGGCCGCGCTTGGCCACCGTGAAAAAGTCGGCCTGCTGCAGCGCCGTGGCGCGCGCTTCCAGCCGCGTGAACGCGTCCAGCGCGCTGGCATAGTCTTCGCGGTCCAGCGACAGGTCGCCCAGGTATTGCAGCGCAATGGCATAACTGCGCGCGCCGGACACGGGCGCCAGGATATCGAGCGCTTCGCGCAACAATTCCTCGGCCGCGTCGATGCGGCCGAGCCGGCGCATGGTGTCGGCCGTGTGCATCAGGCTGGCGCCGACACTGCGCGGCCAGCCGGTCGGGCGCGCCAGGTCCAGCGCGCACTGCATCCATTCCAGCGACGCCTGGTGATTGTTCAGGTTGGTGTAGTCTTCGCCAATGTTGGTGGCTGCCGTGATAGCGGCGCGCAGCTGGCCGGTTTCCAGGGCTTTTTCATAGCACTGGATGTAATGGCCGGCCGCCGCGCCGAAATTGCCGGACTGGCTGCACGCGATGCCAAAATAATCGTTGACCCAGGCGCTGAGGGCCGGCGGCAGCGTGCGGAAGTCGGGCCCATTGCTGCGCACCAGTCGTTCGGTCCAGTATGCCGCGCTGGTGGGATCGCGCAGGATTTCCCAGCGTCCAATGGCCGCTTCCACGATGCGCTGGCGCTGATGGTCGCCGGCGGCTTCCGCCGCCGCCGTGGCCAGCGCCAGTTCGGTATCGCGCCGGTCATGGTCGCCCCGGTCGATGGCGATCCACGCCTGCAGCCAATGGGCATCGGCGCAGCCGGCCTGGTCGCCGTCCGCGCACAAGGTGGCAAATGCCTGCTGCGCCTGGGCTTCGGCGGCATCGAGCGCGCCATTGAGCCATTGCACTTCGGCGCGCACCAGTTGCATGCGCGCGTAACTGCGGGCGTGGTGCTGCGCAGAACCCGGCGCCGGATTGGGGCCGTGGCTGGCGCTGGTATGGTCGGCATCCCGGCCGGCGCCCTGCGATGCGCCATGGGCATCGTCGCCGGCGCGCTCTGCCATCGCGGCCGCGAGCAGCGCCTGCGCCTCGGCAGCCAGCCGGTCGGCGCGCGCGCTGTCGCGCTGGCGCATGTGCCAGGCCAGCGGCAACAGCAATGGCAGGCGCGCGGCGCCGCGCAGCGGGAGCAGGGCCACTTCCCACTGTGCCACTTCGTCGTCCACCGCGAACATGTCCATTGCCCGCCCCTGTAGGCTGATGCTCCCTGGAATTTAATGCCTCCAGTCACAATAATGCTCTAGAGCATTGAAAGGTGCAATTGACTTTTTAAATGGCTGACAAGTGACTTGTCGGATGATTAAGCATGCTTGACCATGCGGCCGGGCCTCAGTACAGGGTCTGCGCCGATTCGTGCAACAGTTGTCCATACAGTTCGTGTCGCATTTTCGCGATGTCGCCGCTGGCCACCGCGTCCAGCACCGCGCATTGCGGTTCGCTCAAGTGGCGGCAATTGTAGAATTTACAACCACCGAGGTAGGGGCTGAAGTCGCGGAACGCGCGTTCGAGCATGCCTTCGCTTAAATGGTACAAGCCGAATTCCTGGAAGCCGGGCGAATCGATGATGGCGGTGTCTTCGCCCAGGCCGGGCACCGCATACAGGCGGGTAAAGGTGGTGGTGTGCTTGCCGGTGTCGAGCGCTTCGGAAATTTCACGGGTGGCGATATCGGCGTCCGGCACGATCAGGTTGATCAGCGATGACTTGCCCATGCCGGACTGGCCGATCAGGATCGTATGCTGGCCGGCCAGCAGCGGCTGCAGGGCCGCCACGGTCTGTTCCGGATGCGCCTTGGCCGATACTTCGTGCACCGGGTAGCCCAGTTTGGCATACACCTGCAAGCGTTCGCGGGCGCGCGGCAGCGCGCTTTCCACGTCGGTCTTGTTGAGGATCAGGCGCGCCTCGATACCGGCGGCTTCGGCCGCCACCAGCGCGCGCGAAACCAGGTCGTCGGAAAAACTCGGTTCGGTCGCCACCACGATGAACAATTGCGTGACATTGGCCGCCAGCAACTTGGATTTGTACTGGTCCGAACGGTACAGCAGGGTCTTGCGTTCTTCGATCGCATCGATGACGGCCTGGTCGGCCGAGGTCAGCGTCAGCCGCACCAGGTCGCCCACGGCGACATTGGTCTTCTTGCCGCGCGTGACGCATTGCAGGCGCTGCGCCGCGCCATCGATGGTGGCGGTGGCCAGGTAATGGCGGCCGTGGGCGGCAATCACCGTGCCGGTCAGGGTAGGCTTGCTGTGATGTTGGCTCATGCGCGCTCCGCCACCAGTGCGTCTGCCTTGGCGGCGCAAATGAAATCGTTGATCGACAGGCCGCCCTTGCCGTGGTTGACCGAATGCGTGTCATAGCGCACCACGCAGCGGCTGTACGTGACAGTCAATTCCGGGTGGTGATCCTGCTCATGCGTGACAAAGGCCAGCGCATTGACGAAGGCCATGGTGCGGTAATAATCGGCGAAGGCGAAGGTGCGCACCAGCTTGTTGTTCTCCAGCGTCCAGGCTGGCAACAGCGCGGCCAGGCGCGCCGCTTCGGCCTCGGACAGCGCATCCCTGGCCGGCGCGCAGTGCAGCGCCAGCAGGCTGTGGGCGGAATCGATTTTCATCATTGCACTCCCATGGTCAGTTGCCGGATACGGATGCTGGCCGGCGGGTGCGAATCATAAAAGGCGGAATGCAGGGGATCGGGCGTCAACGTCGACGCATTGTCTTCATACATTTTCACCAGCGCCGACACCAGGTCGCGCGCATCCGTATGTTGCGCGGCAAAGGCGTCGGCCTCGAATTCGTGCTTGCGCGACGACAGCGACGTCAGCGGCCCAAACAGGAACGTAAACACCGGCAGCACCAGCATGAACAGCAGCAGCGCCATGGCGTCGTTACCGGCGCCGGGCAGCGCCAGCGGGTTCACGCCCAGCCCCATGTAGAACCATGGCTGGGTCTTCAGCCATCCCAGCAGGGCGAGGAAGCCCAGCGACAGGGCAAACATCACGCTGATGCGCTTGATGATGTGCTTGAGCTTGAAGTGGCCCAGTTCGTGCGCCAGCACCGCTTCGATTTCCTGCGGCGCGAGACGCTCGATCAGCGTATCGAAAAACACGATGCGCTTGGCCGCGCCAAAGCCGGAAAAATACGCATTGCCGTGCGCGCTGCGCCGGGAGCCGTCCATCACGAACAAGCCCTTGGAGGCAAAGCCGACGCGCTGCATCAAGCCTTCGATGCGCGCTTTCAGCGAGTCGTCGGCCAGCGGCGTGAATTTGTTGAACAGCGGGGCGATCACGGTCGGATACAGCAGCATGATCAAGACCTGGAAACCGCTCCATACCAGCCACGCATACAGCCACCACAGCGCGCCGCTTTTTTCCATCAGGGTCAGCACCACCCACACCAGCGGCAAGCCGATCACGGCGCCCACGCCGACGCCCTTGACGATATCCATGAAGAACAGGCCCGGCGTCATCTTGTTGAAGCCGAAGCCGGCTTCCAGGCGGAACTGGCGGTAATAGTCGAACGGCAAGTCGATCAGGCCGGAAATCGCGGCGTACGCCACCAGCAACCCGATCTGGTAGGCCATGCCGGGACCGGCCACCTGGTAGACTTGCTCGGACAGCCACTGCAAGCCGCCCAGCAGCGTGAAGCCCACCAGCACGGCGGCGTGCACCAGCATCGACAGCATGCCGAACTTGGTGCGGGCAATGGTGTAATCCGCGGCCTGTTGATGCGCTTGCAACGATATCGTTTCCGCAAATTCCGCCGGCACCGCGCGGCGGTGCGCCAGCACGTGGCGGATGTGGCGCGAGGCCAGCCAGAAGCGCACGGCCAGTGTCAAGAGGAGGAAAGATACGAACAAAATCGAAAACGCGTGGATATACATTCTGTGCCTGTGAGAAAATGGCGGATTGTTTTGGCCAAGAGAGAATTATGTCACAAGCGACCGAAATCCCCACCACCGCCCCTGCCCAGCAGCGTCCCAACGAGATGAACCTGGTCTGGGTCGACATGGAAATGACCGGCCTGGAGCCGGAAACGGACCGCATTATCGAAGTGGCGATGATCGTCACCGACATGCACCTGAATATCCTGGCGGAAGGGCCGGTATTTGCCATCCACCAGTCCGATGAAACGCTGGACAAGATGGATGCGTGGAACAAGGGCACGCACGGCCGTTCCGGCCTGGTCGACCGCGTCAAGGCGTCGACCGTGACGGAAGCGCAGGCGGAAGCCGAATTGATCGCCTTCATGAAGAAGTGGGTCCCGTCCGGCAAGGCGCCGATGTGCGGCAACACCATTGGCCAGGACCGCCGGTTCATGGTGAAGTACATGCCGAAGCTGGAAGCGTTCTTCCACTACCGCAATATCGACGTGTCGACCTTGAAGGAATTGTGCAAGCGCTGGAAGCCGGAAATCGTCGGCGGCTTCAAGAAGCACCAGAAGCACACCGCGCTGGCCGACATCACGGAATCCATCGAGGAATTGCGCTACTACCGCGAGCATTTCATCAAGCTGTAATGCTTGACCACACCGGCCATACAGGCTGTACGGCCGATGGCGGAGGCCGGCCCGCGCCGTCCCTCCGCCTGGCCTGCCGTCAGGCCATGCCGCGCCGGCGGCGCAGCGCCATGCCGACCACGCCAAGTCCCGCCAGGGTCATGCCCCAGGTTGCCGGTTCCGGTACCGGCGTCAGCGGATCGAACAGCACGGCCCGGCACGACAGGTAGCTGCCGCCCGACGCCAGGTCGTTGCAGGCCGAGCCCACTACCTGGCCCAGGTCGTTGAAGCCGCTGGCCCAGATCCGGTCAAAGCCGGTCGGATCCATCATTTCATCGAGGTAATAGCGCTTGCCGTTATCGAGAATGAATGGGCGGTTGTTGAAGATGCCCAGGATTTGTCCATGGTTGTTGATGTCGATGCCCTGGAAATTGCCGAGGTCCGTCATCACGCCATCCTGGTACAGGAACGTGTGGTCTTTCCAGCCGCCGCCGGTGTAATTGGACAGGCCCAGCACGGCCCCCTCGTCATTGATGGCCACCGCGCGCGACGAGGCGCCGCCCAAGGTGCCGAGGTCGCGCATGCCGCCCGCCGCATCGTAGATAAAGGCGTGTTCGGTGGCAAAGCGCCCGGGGGCGATGGTGGACCTGCCGACCACGGTGCCGGCTTCATTGATGTCGACCGCACGGCTGTCGGAACCGCCCAGGGTACCGAGGTCGTGCGCCGCGCCATCCTTGTACAGCACCGCATGCCATTCGGCGCTGACATACGGCGGCGACCAGTACGATTCAGGCCCGGTCGAGGCGCGCCCCACCATGTGGCCGGCGCTGTTGATGGCATAACCTTCGCTGTACGTGTCGCGGGCGGGGCCGGGCCCGAGGTGCGGCATGACGGTGGTGACGCCATTGACCGTGGTGGCCGCATAGCGGAAGTACAAATCGTAGTTCGATGAACCCCAGTCGCCGGCAACGCGGCCATCGGCACTGATGCCGCGCGCCACCGCCGATTCCGGGTCGAGCACCTGGCGCACGCCATTGCTCCACATGACGCCGTTGGTATTGAAGTGGCCAGTCAATTGTTCTTCGCCGACAATCTGGCCGGCATTGTTGATGGCCGTCGCGGCGCTGTAGTTGCCGTCGCCCGGCAGCAGCTTGAACTGGTACGCCGGCGCCGCCTGGGCCGGCGCCATCGCCATGCCGATTGCCGCCGCGCCGGCGGCAAATATCCATCTGGAAAGAGTCATCACATCTACCTCAAAAAATAACAGGGCATCCAGCGTAGGGCTGGCATAGCCGCGCACGGTTGAATGGAAAGTTATTTTTTAAATAATGTTGCAATGTGATTTTGTGTGAACCGTGCGGCGCGGCGATCCGGTATGCTGCCGCCGGCGCGGCGGCTACGCCACACTCCGGGTCCCGGCTTCGTATTTCCCCCCATTTCCTTCCATTGCCGCACGGCCTGATGGCATAGTGTGAGGGGGCCGTGGCAATGTGTTTCTAAAGAAACATTGCTCATGGTACACTTGTCTGATAATCAACTGCGCGGTACAGGCACACTCATGAAGAAATTACTCACGGCATGCATGCTGGCCACGCTGGCCGCCTGCGGCGGCGGTGGCGGCGGCAGCAGCTCCAATACCAACACCAACACCAATACCGGCACGCCGACTGAAACGTTCGCCATCGCGTTCAGCCCGGCCACGCTGACGTTCGACCTGGTGGAAGGCAAGACCACGCCGCTGACCCGCACCGTCACGGCCACCGCCAACACCACCACCACGAAAAGCGTGGTCTTCACGGCCGACGTGACGGGGCAGGGCATCCTGACTCCGGTGGCGGTGGAAAAGGCCGGCACCCTGGTCAACAATATCGTGATTTCCGCTGATCCCGCGCTGAAAGCGGGCACGTATACCGGCACCATCAAGCTGCAGGCCTGCACCACCAGCGCCTGCACCGAGCAGCATCCCGGTTCGCCCGCCACCGTCAGCTATACCGTCACCGTGCGCGCACCGATCAAGCCGTCGCAGGCCGACGTGGCGCTGTCGGCGGCCGAAGGCGGCTCCAGCGGCACGCTGGCGCTGGGCGTGACGCAACCGGCCGGGGCCGGCGAAGTCAGTTATAAAGTCACGTACCCGGCCGGGCAGACCACGCAGTGGCTGAAAGTCACGCGCAACGCCACCGGCGGCCTGGACTTGCAAGCCGTGGCCACAGGCCTGGCGGCGGGCGTTTATACGGCGGACCTGGAACTGGTGGCGGCGCAGCCGGAACTGTCGACCAAGGTGCCGGTCAAGCTGACGGTCGGTTCAGGCGTGTCGGTGACCGAAACCGTCAACGTCGACCTGGCCAGCGCCACCCAGCCGGACGCCATGAAAGGCGAATTGACGGTCAATTCCGTCAATACCGGCACCTGGACCGCCACCAGCAGCCAGACCTGGCTGAAGCTGGACACCGCCACCGGCCCGGCCGGCGGCAAGCTGCAGTGGCACGTGGACCCGACCCTGGCCGGCGCGCTGGCCAACGACGCCGTGCATACGGCCAACGTCACCCTGACCATCACGGGCATCCCGGCCAAGACCATCGTGTTCAAGCTGAACAAGCACATGGCCCAGCTGCGCATTGCCGATACCTATGCGCTGGCCCCGGGCGTGGGCGGCGAAGTGCTGTTGTACGGCAGCGGGCTGCAGGCGGTCGATGGCCAAAACGTGGCGATCCGCGTCGGCACGTTTGCCCCGGACTCGTTCAAGCGCATCACCGATTCCGTACTGTCGATCACCATGCCGCCGCTCGACGTGGGCACCTATGACGTGGTGCTCAGCAACGCGTCCGGCATGCCGGTGTCGAAAACCACGCTGAAAGTGCTGGCGCCGCAAACCTACACTTACCAGAAGCTGGAAACGCTGGGCGACAAGGCTTCCCTGCAATGGGACGACGAGGGCCGGGCGCTGTACGTGGTCAACGCGCAAAAGACCGTCGAGCGCTACGCGCCGTCGGCCACCGGCGAATGGAGCCGCACCGCGACCAACAGCTTCGCCAACGGCGTGGAAGCCATCGGCCTGACGCGCGACCATTCGGCCTTGATCGTGTCGTCCGGCGCCAATACCTTCTACAAGCTGGCGCTGACGGATTTGAGCACGGTGGCCACCTGGCCGGTCGGCGCCTGGACCGCGCAGCCGCAATACCAGCGCAATCCGTTGCCGGTGCTGGGCGACAACCGCGCCATGATTTCCAACTACAGCCTGCTGGACCTCGATACCGGCGTGGTGACGCCGTATACGGGACAGGCATTTTCCGGCCTGGCGCCGTACGGCTTCGTGGCGCCCAACGGTGCGCGCATGGTGTTGCCGGGCGTGGGCCTGAGCCCATGGCCGACCATGGCTTATACGCTGGCGCTGCGCGGGTTTGCGACCTTGCCGGCGGTGACGCCGGCGGAAACGTTCACGCGCCAGTCGGCCAACCGTTCCGGCGCGCTGTGGATGCAGGATAACAAGGTGTATAACCCGCAGCAGGATTTGCAGGGCACGCTGGCCGTACCCAGCGGCTGGACCATCGTGGCCGGCGTGCTGGCCGACGACGGCAACCGCGCCTACGTGTACGCCACCAACGGTTCGGCGCTGCCGCGCATCTACGTGATGAACACCAAGACGTCAGTGGTGAAAGGCAACGCGTATCCTATCCTGGGCCAGTTCGAGCTGGCCGACCGCCCGGATTGCCCGGGCGCGTTCGTGTTGCCGACCTGCTTCAACAACATCGCGCAAATGGCGATATCCCGCGACGGGCGCACCCTGTTCGTGATCGGCGACCGCAACCTGGTGGTGGCGCCGGTGCCGTCGTCGCTGTCGCCGGCGGCGATGCGCGTGGGAGGCAAGGCGCTGCGCTGATTGGACTGGCGCTTCAGCAAAAGGCCGGCGCAAGCGCCGGCCTTTTTATTTGGACAATGCGCGCCGTCAATTCATGAAGCCCAGGTCCCTGACCGCGAAGTTCACCAGCTCGTTCTTGAACACTTGCGTCTCCAGCATGTCGGCGTCGGCGCCGAACCAGCGGCCCAGGGTGGCGCCGTATTGCTGGTTGGAGATTTGCGGTATCCACACGCCGCGTCCGGTCGCGTCATCCTTGCCGCCCAGCGTGAAATCGGGGAATTCGCCATACAAGCCACCCTTGACGGCGCCGCCAATGATCAGCTGGTGATTGCCCCATGCATGGTCGGTACCACCGGTATTCGGCTGCAGGGTGCGACCGAAGTCGGACAGCGTGAAGGTCGTCACCTGTTGCTGGGCGCCGATTTCCGCCAGCGCCTGCTGGAACGCCGCCACCGATTGCGATACCTGGCGCAGCATGTCGAATTGCTGGTAAGCCTGGCCGCCGTGCGTATCGAAGCCGCCCTGCGACACGAAATACACTTGCCGTCCCGGCCCCTGTTGCGCGCGCAGCCGGATCAGTTGCGCCACGGTTTTCAATTGCTGCGCCAGCGCATAGCCGGGGAAAGGCGTGGCCAGCGCGGCGCCGGCGGCGGCCTTCAGGTCGCCGACCAGGTCGATGCCATTCAACAGCGCGCGGTTGGCGGCCGCCGCGACCGCGTTGGGCTGGCTGCCCTGCAACACTTGCAGCAGCGCTGCGCGGCGCTTGTCGGCTTCGGCCTGCGGCCAGAAATTCATGCCGGCCAGGTTCAACTGGCCATTGCCGGGGATCAGGTTGCCGTGGGTCTTGCCGCCTTCGATGAACAGGCCGCCGGAGCTCAGCGCCACCGCGTCGAGGTCGCCGCCGGTGCCCAGCAAATCCACCAGCCGGCCGCCCCAGCCGGTGCCGGCCACCGAAGGGGTGCCGGCCTGCGCCTGCAATTGCTGGTCGGGGTGCGAAAACAGTTGCGGCGGCAGCGCGGCACCGGCCTGGTATTGCGCCTTGGTCAGCGGCTGGCGCAGGCTGCCCACATTCAGCAGCGCGGCCACCTGGCCCTGGCCATACAGCGCATCGATTTCCGGCATGCCGTAATGGAAAGCAAAGGGCTGGTCGACCGGATTGGCCACGCTTTGCAGGCGCGCGCTGCGCTGGGCCAGCAGGGTCTTTGCGTTGACCGACAGCGCCAGACCCTGGCTGCCGCGGATAGCCGTGTATTTGCCGTAGCGGGTAGTGTCGAGCGGCACGATCATGTTGTTGCCATCGTTGCCGCCAAACATGTACAGGCATACCAGCGCCTTGTAATCGGCCACGGCGGCCTGCGCCGGCCGGGCCGTCAGCAAGCCCAGCGAAGAGAGTGCGCCCAGCATGCCGGCTTGCATGCCCATGCCGAGGAAGCGGCGGCGGTTCACGGTAGTCATACGGTAGCTCCTTTATTGTTGCACGGCGAATTCCGTGATGGCGGTCAGGTACAGGGCTGTCAGCGCGCGCTGACGGGTGTCCGTGGTGGCGCTGACGGATGCGGCAATCGTGGTGCGCGTGGCCGGGCTCATACGGCCTTGCAGCAGGTTGGCGTCGACCAGGTTCATGAGTTTGGTCACGTCGCCGGCCACCGCCACGTAAGGCGTGATGTCGATGGTGACCATGGTGTTGTAATTGCCGTTGATGAACTGGTACAGGAAATTCGCGCGCGCCACGGCCAGCGCCGGTGCATAGACCTGGAATTCCGGGCCGAAGCGGTCGGGCGAGCCGGGCAGCCGGGTCAGCGGTGAATAGAAATTGAAGACGCTGGGCGCGTTCAGCAGGCGCTGGCCGAGCAGGAAGTAGTCCCAGAACAGGTTGTTCGGGTCGTTGATTTTCGCCCCGAGGGCGCGGAACAGGCTCAGCGAGTGCAGCATCGGGTCTCTGAGCTTGCCGGGCAGGGCGTCGGCCGTGGCGGCCGGCTGGCGCGCTTCCGGATCGAGCAGGATCGCGGTCAAGGTGGCTTGCAGGTCGCCGCGGCCGGCCGGGCCGTTGGCGAACACGTCGGCCACGCGGGCGATGTAAGCGGGACTGGGGTTGCTGGTGGTGAAGGCGCGGATCAGGCGCGTGGCGATAAACGGCGGCAGGTTCGGGTGGGTGAACAGGTTGTCCATCACCGCGTCGAAATCCTGTTGCGTGCTTTGGCCGGCCGGCAGCGTCACGCCCAGCAGCAGGGTCTTGGCGCCTTTGTCGTGGTAACGGTCGCGCGGTTGCAGCGGGCCCGTGAAGTTTTCCCAGTTGATGCCGGTGGCGCTGGCGCCGCTGTAAGTCCAGCCGGACAGGGCGCGCGACATGTCGCTGATGCGGGCCTGGTCATAGCTGGGGATGGGATCGCCGTTGCGGTCGGTCTGCACGCTGCCATCCTGGTTCAGCATGACTGGCCCGATGGTGAACAGTTGCATGACTTCGCGCGCATAGTTTTCGTTGGGCGCGGGAATGATGCTGTTGCCGAGGTCGAGGTATTTGCCCATGGACGGGTTCAGCGACATTTCACTTAACAAGGCCTTGAAATTGCCAAACGCGTGCTTGTTCAAGGTGGCGAGCCACGGCTGCATTTCGTTGGCATAGGGGTTCTTGTCGGCCGATACCACGAACAGTTGCGACAGCGCGAACACCATGCGCTGGCGCAGCTGGTCCTGGCCGCCAGCCATGTTCTTGTACCAGGTCGAGCGCAGCACATTCATGTCCGTGGTGACGGGCAGGGCGCTGGGCGCCAGCGCGAATTGCTGCTTGAGCCAGGCGTCGGCGCCCAGGATTTTTACCAGCGCGATGTCGGCGGCGGTGGGGCCGAACGTGGCTTGTTCCAGCAGGCGCGCGGCTGCCACGGTGGCGGGATCGGCTGGCGGTTGCGGGCCGAGGACGACGGTGGTGCCGGTTGCGCCGGTTGATGAGCCGGTTGAGGAGCCAGTGGTCGAGGTGGAGCCGGTATCGCCGGTTGTTCCGGTCGAGCCCGTTGATCCGGTGGAAGTGGAGGTGGACGCCATTTTCAGGGTCAGCGTGGTGCTGGCGCTGAGCTTGTCCGTGGTGGCGGTGGTGCCGGTCACGGTGATGAGGCGGTTGGCCGGCATGACGGCCGGGGCCACGTATTCGCCGTTTTGCGAATTCAAGGTGCCGACCGTGGTATTGCCGCCCGGGATGCCATTGACGGCAAAGTTCATGAACACGCCTTTGCCATCGACCTTGCCGACAAACCAGACTTTGCTGCCCAGCGCGACTTCGCCCCGGGCCGTGCTTTCAATGGTGGCGGTGGCGGCGCCGGCGCAGGTGGCAAAGCCCAGCAGGCAGGCCGCGGCCCAGCTTTGTAGTGCAATTCGTTGCATGGAATTCTCCTTGTTATCAGCAAGAGAGTTTCCATGTGGCAAATTCTATGCCATGGTCAAAGTGACAGGAATTTGCACTACGGGGTGGGGGCGGACGCGGGGAGGGTGACTGAAATTGTCAGCCGGTGTGACATTTTTTGTCACACCGGCGGAGAGGCATCAGGCGTCGGCGCCGTGGCACTTCTTGTATTTCTTGCCGCTGCCGCACGGACAATCGTCGTTGCGGCCGACTTTGGGCTCGTCGCGTACTTGCGTGGTCACGGGCGCTTTGCGGCGCGGCACCCAGAATTTCGCGATGGCCGGCAAGTTCGCTTCCAGCTCTTGCGCCAGCTTGTGGGCCTTGACCGGGTCTTCCACCAGCGGCAATTCATCTTCTTCGATTTCATCGGCGCCCAGCAGGTAGATCGGACGCATCAGGGGACCGGCTTCGGATTCCCAGATTTCATCCCACGACCCTTCGCGCAATTCCATGCCTTCCCAGAAACCCCAGCACCACGCCTCGGCATCGATCAGGGTCTGGCCATTGACTTCGTGCTCGACGAACAGCGGCTCGAATTCCTTGGGCGCGACTTCGAACGTGACCAGCACTTCATTCATGAAGCGCATGATGAGGTTGAGGATGCGTTCTTCTTCCTTGCCATTCTTGAACTTCGGCGCATCCTTGCCATCCGGGCCCCAGACTTTCGGCAGCCATTCGGCCGGCATGATCGGTTCCGGACCGATCGCGATGGCGGTCAGGTAGCCATGCAAGTGGTCCATCGTCATCGCATCTTCCGGGCTGCGGTCGCCCAGCAGGAAGTTGTCGAGTTCGTCGAATTCTTTTTCAGTCAATGGCTGTTCGAGGTTCATGTTATGCGGCCCTGCATTGGATAAATAATCCGCCAGTATACGCTGCGGACGGGCATTGGTGGCGGGAGAATGCGCGTGGCGCGTACAATGGCGGCCATGACGACCGACATCGAACACCCTGGCCATCCGTATTCCGCGCTCAGCCCGGACTGCGTCCTCGACGCGCTCGACAGCGTGGGCTTGCGCGGCGACGGCCGCCTGCTGGCGCTGAACAGCTATGAAAACCGCGTGTACCAGGTGGGTATCGAAGACAGCGCGCCGCTGGTGGCGAAATTTTACCGTCCGGGGCGCTGGAGCGATGCGGCCATCCTGGAAGAGCACGCGTTCGTGACGGAACTGGCGGAACAGGAAATTCCCGTGGTGCCGGCGCTGGCGATCGATGGACGCACCCTGCACACGTACCGGGATTTCCGGTTTGCCGTGTTTCCCCGCAAGGGCGGCCGGGCGCCGGAATTGGGCGATCCGGCCGTGCTGGAATGGACCGGCCGCTTCATCGGCCGCATCCACGCGGCGGGCCGGACGCGCGCGTTTGCCGAGCGGCCGGCATTGGACACCGAGACCTTTGGCCGCGAGCCGCGCGCCTACCTGCTGGACCATGGTTTCATCCCGCCCGACATCCGGGCGGCCTGGACCACGACGGTCGATTGCGCGCTGGATAGCGTGGCGCGCTGTTATGAGCGGGCAGGCGACGTGGCGCAATTGCGCCTGCATGGCGATTGCCATGGCGGCAACGTCCTGTGGACCGACGCCGGACCGCACTTCGTGGACTTCGACGACAGCCGCATGGGGCCGGCAATACAGGACTTGTGGATGATGCTGTCGGGCGAACGGGCCGACATGGTGCGGCAAATGGCCGATATCCTGGCCGGCTACGAAGATTTCTGCGATTTCGACAGCCGCGAAATGCACCTGGTCGAAGCACTGCGCACGCTGCGCTTGTTGCACTACTCGGCCTGGCTGGCCCGCCGCTGGGACGACCCCGCCTTCCCTGCCGCTTTCCCCTGGTTCAACACCCAACGCTACTGGCAAGACCGCATCCTCGAATTGCGCGAACAAATCGCGTTGATGGACGAACCCCCACTCCCTGTCTGATCCCCTGACTGACGACGGCCGCCCGCCTACGGCCGCGCCCGCCTAAAACCCTGGGGCCAGGCGTGCGTTGATGCATTCACAACCTGACTCCCGGCATATTTTCCTGGGTGGGGCCAGGCGTGCATTCGTGCGTTATTTCCAGGCAACGATACCGGCTGAGGCTGCCAGCGAACGCATCAACGCATGCCTGGCCCCATGGGGGTGACGTTCTGGAGCGGGCCGTAGGGCTTGGCGGGAATGCATCAATGCACGCCTGGCCCCGTGGTTTGCTGCTGTGTCCGGTAGGGCAAAGCGGGAATTGGCGGGGGTTTTCGTGCCTGATCGGGGCTTGGTGGGGAAGAGGGGGCGGGGATAATGGTTGTACGGCAATTTCGCCGTGCGTCTTTCCAACCTACGCGAGCCCTCCATGTCAGCGCATTCTTTCCACGATCTGTCCCTGCCAGACGATGCATCGGCTTCCCTGCCGGAGGAAACGCCGGCGCCGCGCCAGCACATGGACATGAAATCGATCTCGGAAGCGATTGCGCGCGTGGAAGCGGAAGCGCGCGCCGCGTGTTCGGCCGAGAGCCGCGCCCACGCCGAAGCCCGCGCCCGCGCGCTGGCCGACAACCGCGCGGCCGTGGATGCCGAAGCCGCCGCCGTGGCGCTGAAAAATGCGCAAGCCGCCGAGGCCGCGATCCAGGCCGACCGCGAACGCCTGGAAAGCCTGCGCGCCGCTGCGGAAGCCAGCGTGGCGCGGCTGGAAGCGGTCAAGCAGGAAACCGCCGGCTTGCGCGCCCGCGCCCAGGCCGACAACGACGTGCGCCAGGCCGCCGAGCAGCGGGCCCGCGCCGAAGAGGAAAGCCGCCGCCGCGCCGCCGAACAAATTGCCGCCGAAGCCGAACTGGCGGAGCAGGCCGCCCGCGCCGCCGAAGAACTGGCCGCGCAAACCGAACAGGCCCGCCTGCAGGCCGCCGAGCGCCTGGCCGCGGTGCAGGCCGCGCGTGAAGAAGTGGTCGGCATTGCCTCGGCCGATGCACGCCTGGCCACCCTGGCGCGCGAACGCGAGCGCCAGGCCGCCGCCGCCCGCCAGACCGCGCAAACGCTGGCCGAAGCCGAAGCCGAAGCGCTGGAACTGACGGTGCAGCGCGAGCGCGCCGACCAGATCGCGCTGGAAGCCGCCTTCAACCGCGCCGCCGCCGAAGCGCGCGCGCTGGAAGAAGCCCGCGCCCGCGCCCACCTGGAACAGGAGCACGAACAGATTGCGCTGGCCAAGGCCGAATCCGAACGCAGCGCGGCGCAATCGCTGCGCCTGCGCCTGCAGACCGAAAAGGAAATCCGCGACGCCGCGATCCACCGCGAACGCCTGGAATCGAAGGCCGCAGCCAGCGCCGAAGCGCGCCGCGACGCCGACGCCCGCATCATCAGCGCCACCGAAGCGCGCATCGAGGCCGACCGCCAGTTGCGCGCCGCCGCCATGGCCCGCGTGGAAGCCGAACAGCAGGCGGAAATCGATACGCTGGCGAAAATCGAAGCCGAAGCGCAAGCCGTCGAGCAAATCCAGCTGCGCCAGGCCGCCGAACAGGCCGCCGCCGAAGCGGCCCGCCAGGAAGTGGCGGAACAGCAGCGCGCCGCGCAACTGGCCGACGAACGCGCCACCCTGGCGCGCGCCGCCGCCAGCCTGGCCGCCATCCACAACGATGCGGAACAGGCCGAAGTGACGGCGCTGGCGATGCAGGTCGAAGCGCAGCAGCAGGCCGCCGCGCTGGCCGAGGAAAAAGCCGCGCTGGCCGCGCAACTGGCGCAGGCCGAACAGGAGCGCGTGCAGGCCGAGCAGCAAGCCATGGCCGCGCTGAAGGAACGCCTGGCCGCGGAACAGCTCGCGCAGCAGGCCGCCCAGCAGCGCGCGGCTGCCGAGCTGGAACAGGCCGAAGCGCTGCGCCGCCAGCAGGACGAGGAACAGCGCCTGGCCGTCGCCGCCGCCCAGGAAGCCGAGGCGCTGCGCCAGATGGCCGCCCAGGTTGCGCTGGAAGCCGACGCCAAGGCCGCTGCCGCGCAAGCCGCCTCGGCCCAGGCGCGCCTGGCGGTCGAACTCGGCGAAGTCACGCAGCAAAAAGCCCGCGTGGAAGAAGAAAAGCTGGCGCGCACCGCCGCACTGCTGGAAGCCGAACAGGCGTTCATCGTCGCCGAACGCGCCACCCTGGCCGCCATCGATGAAAAACTCGCGGAACAGCGCCAGGCCGAAGCATCCGAGCTGCGCGCCGCCAAGGCCATTGAAGCACGCCTGGCGTCGGAACACGCCGCCACCGAGGCGGCCCGCGTGCGCGCCGCCGCCGAACAGGAACAGCTGGAGCTGGCGCGCCAGCGCGAAGTGGCCGAACAGGCCGCCGCGCAAGCCGCGCTCGACAAGGTCGCCGAACAGAAAAAACTGCTGGAAACCGCCCAGGCCCACGCCGCCATGCAGCGCAAGGTTGCCGAGACCACGCAAGCCATGACGGCCGCCAAGCAGGAATTGCTGGACCTGGAAGCGCGCCGCCAGCATGCCGCGCAAAACGCGCTGTCCGCGATCGAGGAAAAACTTGCCCAGGCGCGCGAACAAAACCGCGTGGCCGCCGAAGAGGGCAACTTTGCCGGCGCCCTGGCCGCCGCCCGCGCCCGCGCCGAACAGGAGCAGTCGGAATCGCTGGCGCGCGACGTCATCGTACGGTTGAAGGAAACCGCGGAATCGGTGGGCGCCGCGTGGCGCGGCCGCTAAGCCGGCCAGTCATGCCCCAGCCCGATGGCGGACGTTGAACGGCTGCCATCGAGCGTCCGTCATTCGACGGCAGCCGGTTAACGGGGCCGCACGGCATCGTTTGAAAGCAGCCGCCCAATGGCGCCGCTCGGCAGCCCTAGACGGCAGCCGCCCAACGGCGCCGCTTGGCAGCCCTAGACGGCAGCCGCCCAATGGCGCCGCTTGGCAGCCTTCGACGGCAGCCTTCGACGGCAGCCGCCCAACGGCGCCGCTCAGCAGTCTCAACGGCAAGCGTCCAACGCCGCGATCTCCAGCGCCAGCAAGTCCTCCACGGTTTCGCGCCTGCGGATTTCCCATGCCTGTTCGCCGTCGACCAGCACTTCCGCCGGCCGTGGCCGCGTGTTGTACTGGCTGGCCATGCTCATGCCATACGCGCCGCACGAAAATACGGCCACCACGTCGCCTTCGGCCAGCGCCGGCAGCGGGCGCGCCAGCGCGAACACGTCGCCGGTTTCACAGATCGGCCCCGCCACGTCAACCGCAACTGTCGTAGTGCCGCGCCGCTCCGCCACGGCGCGCCACGGTCCCTGCGCCTCCGCGTCGGCCACCGGCCAGATCACGTGCCGCGCGCCATACATGGCAGGCCGCAACAGGGTATGCATGCCCGCATCGAGCACGGCAATGCTGCGGTCCCATCCCTGTTTCATGTATTCGACCGACGCCAGCAACACGCCCGCGTTCGCGCTGATGGAACGCCCCGGTTCGATCACGATGCGCTTGCCCCGCGCATGCAATGCCGCCAGACGCCCGCAAACCACGCGCCCCATGCCGGCCAATGCCGCCGCGCCATCAGCGTCCGGATCGGCCGCACTGCCGCCCCCCGCCGCATACTGCGCCGGAAACCCGCCGCCGATATTCACGGTATCGATGCTTCCCCCTTCGGCTTCCACCTGTTCCACCAGCGCTTCCACCCGGCCGATGCCCGCCACATACGTCGCCGCATCGGCAATCGGCGAGCCCAGGTGGATGTGCACGCCGCACACGTCGACGTGACGGTAGCGTCCAGGCCGGTACAGGGGCAGGGCGCGCGGCAGCGGAATGCCGAACTTCGTGTGGCGCCCGCCAGTGGCGGTCTTGTCCGGCGTGGCGGCATCGGCCACGTCGGGGTTGATGCGCAGCGCCACCCGGGCGCGCGTCCCCAGCTGCCCGGCCACCATATCGATGCGCTCGAGTTCGGCCTCGGATTCCGCATTGAACATGAAAATCCCGTGCGACAGCGCCAGGCGGATTTCTTCCGCGGATTTGCCGACCCCGGCAAACACGATCGCGTCCGGCGTGGCGCCGGCCGCCAGCGCGCGCTGCAATTCCCCGCCGCTGACCACGTCCATGCCGCATCCTGCCCGCACCAGCAACTGCAATATGGCGAGGTTGCCGCAGCTTTTCACGGAATAGCAGATCAGCGGCGCCACCGGTGCAAACGCCGCTTGCAGCGCCGCCACATGGCCGCGCAGCGTACGCGCGGAATACACATAAACCGGACTGCCGTGGCGCGCCACGATGGTTCCCGCGCCGACGCCTTCGACATACAGGCGCCCATCGATGTAGTTAAAGTGATCCATATCTTCCCCAGTAAGTGACAGGCAAAGTATGGCGGCTGGCGGTCATTCGGAAAAATATCCATTTATCCATGGCTTATGCATTGCTGATATGCTTCTTGAAAATACATGCAATCATGAATGATGAACTTCAGCTTCCGCCATGTTGAGATTTTCAGCGCCGTGATGTCCACCGGCAGCGCCACGGCGGCGGCCGCCCTGCTGCACACGTCCCAGCCCACCGTCAGCCGCGAATTGAGCCGCTTCGAGAAATTGACGGGGCTGGCCTTGTTCGAGCGCGGCGGCGGCAAGCTGGCGCCCACCGAACAGGCGCATATGCTGTATGACGAAGTGCAGCGCAGCTACGTGGGCCTGCAGCGCATCGCCAGCACGGCCGACGCGATCCGCCACCATCGCCAGTGGCAATTGTCGGTGGCGTGCCTGCCCGCGTTCGCGCAGAACCTGATGCCGCAGGCATGCCGACTGCTGCAATTGCGCCATCCGGGCATCCAGGTCAGCATCACGCCGCTGGAAGCGCCCGGCCTGCACGATGCGCTGTCGGCCCAGCGCTACCACCTGGGCTTGACGGAAGACAGCGAAGCGCCGCCGGGCACCACTGGGGAAACCCTGTTGCAGGCCGACCTGGTCGGCGTGCTGCCGGAAGGCCATCCACTGTGCAGCCGCGCGGTACTGGCGCCGGCGGATTTCGCGGGAGTGGATTTCATTTGCCTGGCGCCGGAAGACCCGTACCGGCTGAAGACCGACAGCCTGTTGCGCGACGCCGGCGTGACGAGGCGCATGGCGGTGGAAACCCACAGCGCCGGGGCGGTCTGCGCGACCGTGGCGCTGGGGGCGGGGATTGCCATCGTCAATCCCTTGACGGCGCTGGACTATGCTGCGCGCGGCGTGCAGATCCGGCCGCTGGCGTTTTCGATCCCGTACACGGTCAGCATGGTTATGCCGAGCCACCGGCCGGCATCGGCCGGTGTGCTGCGCTGTGCGGAAATGTTAAGGGAGGCTTGCGCCGTCCTGGCGGCACGCTTGCGGCAGCCGCGCTGACGTCGGCAGGCGCGGTCGGCATAACCCGATGACTGCAGGGCCAGGCGCCGCGCCGCCGGTGCCGCGCCATGGGGGCGGCATGCACCGGCCTCATGCACCGGCCCCATGCGCCGGCCCCATTCACCGGCCCCATTCACCGGCCCCATGCACCGGCCTCATGCACCGCCTCATGCACCGGCCTCATGCACCGGCCTCATGCACCGACCTCATGCGCCGACCTGATGCGCCGACCTGATGCGCCGGCGGCAAGCGCTGCCGTTGCGCGCCCGGGCTGCCGTCAGGGCTGGAGCTGCACTTTTTCCGCGTAGTATTCGGTCTCGCCAAAGCACGAAGTCGGCACGCCCTTGTGCTGCGCATAGGTGATGCGCACGCGCTTGCCGGTGGCGGCCATCATCTGCTCAGCCACTTGCGGGTCGCGCACGCTGAACTCGAACTTTTCCGGAATCGCGCCCGGCATCGACGTCAGCAGCAGCTCGCCTTCCCACGTCTTGCAGATCCAGCCGCGCTTGGAAAACTTTTGCAGGTAGCCGGCGCGCTCGCCTTCCGAATACGACACGGACAAGGTGAGCCAGGTATAGCCGGCAAAGACCAGGACGGCGGCCACCAGCAGGCCAGGGATAATCAGCTTCAGTCGGGACATGGTGTGATCGTAGAGTGTCAAAGTTGCAATCGTATCATTCCGCGCGTCAGGCGGCCGAGGCGTTGCGGTACCTGACCGACGACCACAGCGACACCAGGATGAACGCCACCCCCGACAAGCCGGTAAACCATTCGGGGATATGGTACTTGACGCTGGCGAACATGATCAGCGCCAGGATACCGATCGCATAGTGCGCGCCGTGTTCCAGGTACACGAATTCGTCGAGCGTGCCCTTGTGCACCAGGAAAACCGTCAGCGACCGCACGAACATGGCGCCGATGGCCAAGCCCAGCATGATGATGACCACGTCGGTGGTGATGGCAAACGCGCCGATTACGCCGTCGAAGCTGAACGACGCGTCGAGCACTTCCAGGTACATGAAACCGCCGATACCGCCCTTGGCCAGGGCCACGCCGGTCGACGGATCGTGTTCCTCGTCTTCCAGCAAGCCGCTGATCCAGTCCACCCCCACATACACGGCCACGCCGATCACGCCCGACATCAGCACGCTGAGTTTCTTGAATTCCGGTACCAGGCTCATGCAGGCCAACACGCCCAGCAGGGTCAGCAGGATGGCCAGGCCTTCGCTGCCCCAGCTGCCGAGCTTTTCTTCCAGCAGGCCCAGCCAGTGCAATTCCTTTTCCTCGTCGAACAGGAAGTTCAGGAACACCAGCATCAGGAATGCGCCGCCAAAGGCCGACACTTCCGCGTGTACGCCGGTCAGGTAGCGCGAATATTCATCGGGTGTATTGAGCGCCATGGTCCAGACATCGGTCAGTCCCAGGCCGGTGGCCAGCGACACGATCAACAGCGGGAACAGCAGGCGCATGCCGAACACGGCCACGAGGATGCCGACCGTGAGGAACAGTTTTTGCCAATAGGCGTTCCAGTTGCGCAGCACGGCGGCGTTGACGACCGCATTGTCGAACGACAGCGACACTTCCATCACGCCCAGCACGGCCGTAATCCACAGCGCGGTCATCAGGCCGGCCGCGCCGCCGCGGTCATAGCCCCACCACCCGGCCAGCGCCATCAAGACCACCGTGACCAGGATGGAAATACGGAAATGCTTCATAAATATTGTCCTTTTTATGGTTTTTTGAAACAGCTTGATAAGGGATGGGCGGATTTTAGCCCAGTTGCTACCGTCGCCCCCATTCAGGATGCGATAATGTCTGATTGCATAGAAGTAATCAAATAAGGAAAGTCGATGGACCTTGCATATCTCGTTACGCCACTGATCACCTGGACCGCGGTTGGACCGATCAAATTCCTGATCAATAGCGCTAAGGCCCGCCGCTGGGCGTTCAACCTGGTCGGCAATGGCGGTTTCCCCAGCAACCACAGCGCCGTGGTGTCCAGCATGGCGACCCTGATCGCACTGCGCGAAGGCATGGGCCATCCCGCGTTCGGGGTGGCGGTCACGCTGTGCTTCATCGTCATCATTGACGCCAACAGCCTGCGCCAGCACGTCGGCCGCCAGGCCGCCGCCATCAACCGCATCGCCGACGGCGACCAGGCCCACACCTGGCTGCGCGAACGCATGGGGCACACGCTGGTGGAAATTGCCGGGGGACTGGCCACCGGCATCGGCATCGGCCACCTGGTGCACGCCATCTTCGGCTGATCGACAAAAATGGGGCATCGCCCCATTTTTTTTGGTTTTTTTGCAGTTCATCGCTGAAATCCGCATTTCGGTCATGCATTTGAGCAGTCCGTCTTGACTGGATTGACACATATCAAGCCGCTACTGGATACTCAAACGCTTATCAGCATTTGTAAAACCAGCACATCCCTATATCTCGGAGATACTTTATGTTGCGCAAAACCCTTCTAGCTCTCGCCATCGCCTCAGCACTGGTTGCCTGCGGCAAGGAGACTGCCAAAGGACCGGACAAGGCGGCCGACAAGGCGGCCAGCGCGCCGGCGGCCAAGGCCGATGACAAGAAGGCGCCGGCCGTGCTGTCCGTCGCGCCCGAAGACCTGGTGACGGTGTCGAGCAACGCGCTGGCGTCCGGCCCGGTGGTCACCGGCTCGATCCAGCCGGAACGCAAGGCTGATTTGCGCGCGGAAGTGAGCGCTATCGTCATGCAGGTGCTGAAGGAAAATGGCGAAGCCGTGAAGAAGGGCGACTTGCTGGTGCGCCTGGACGACACCGCGCTGCGCGACAGCGTCAATTCCGCCAACGAAGCCGTGCGCGCGTCGAGCCAGTCGCTGGAACAGGCCACCCGCATGCTGGAGCGCCAGAAAACCCTGCGCGCGTCCGGCATGACGTCGGCCCAGGCGCTGGAAGACGCGGAAATCCGCCGCAACAATGCGCAAAGCGACCTGGCCGCCGCCAAGGCGCGCGCCGTCAGCGCGCACCAGCAATTGCAGCGCACCGAAGTGCGCGCCCCGTTCGACGGCATCGTGTCCGAGCGCAAGGTGTCCAATGGCGACACCGCGCAGATCGGCAAGGAACTGATCAAGGTGATCGATCCGTCCAGCATGCGCTTCGAAGGCTTCGTCTCGGCCGACAAGATCGGCTCGGTCAAGGTCGGCCAGCCGGTCGCGTTCCGCATCAACGGCTACCCGGGCCAGACCTTTGCCGGCAAGGTGCGCCGCGTCGACCCGGCCGCCAACGCCGTCACGCGCCAGGTGGTGGTGCTGGTGGACTTCAACGACCGCACACAGTCGCGCGTGGCCGGCCTGTATGCGGAAGGCCGCATCGAAGCCGAATCCACGTCGTCGCTGATGATGCCGGACTCGGCCGTCGTACGCAGCGGCGACAGCAGCTATGCGTGGAAGGTCAAGGACAAGGTCCTGGCCAAGGTGCCGGTCACGCTGGGTGTGCGCGACGAGCGCACCGGCAACTGGCAAGTGGTGGCGGGGCTGGCCAATGGCGATACGCTGATGCGCACGCCGGGCTCGAACTTCAAGGATGGCCAGAAAATCGAAATGAGCGCGGCCGCCAAGACCGTGGCGTCGGCGTCGGTTGAGCCGGCCCAGGCAAGCAAAGGCAACTGAGCCGCCCAGGTCATTCAAGTCATACAGTAAAGAAACCAAGGGAAACAACCCATGTTCTTGTCCGATTTCAGTATCAAACGGCCGATCGCGACGGTGGTGATCATCATCGCGCTGATGGCCCTGGGCTTGCTGGCCCTGTCCAAGCTGCGTGTCAACCAGCGGCCGGATGTGGAGATCCCGATGATTTTCGTGACGGTGCCGTATCCGGGCGCGTCGCCGGAAACCGTGGAACGGGAAATCATCAACCGGCTGGAAAAGTCGCTGCAAAGTATCACCGGCGTGACGGAAACGCAGAGCACCGCGTCCGAAGGCCAGGCACGCATCAACATGAAGTTCACGTTCAGCAAGAACCTGATCGAAGCCACCGATGAAATCCGCAATGCGATCGCGTCGGTGCGCTACAAGTTGCCGCTGGAAATGCGCGAACCCATCGTGCAGCGCCTCGACATCTCGGCCGAGCCGATCATGCAAATGTCGCTGTCGTCGAATTCGCAAAGCCACGCGCAGATTTCGCGCCTGGCCGAAGACCAGCTGGCCGACCGCTTCCGCGGCATCGACGGCGTGGCCAGCGTCTCGGTCAACGGTTCGCTGCGGCGCGAATTGTCGGTGTTGCTGCGGGCGGAAAAGCTGCGCGAATATAACGTCTCGATCAGCGACGTGACCAATGCGCTGCGCAACCAGAACACCAATGCCCCGGTCGGCAAGGTGCGCGGCGAACTCGACGAGAAAAGCATCCGCCTGGTGGGCCGCATCGAGCGCCCGGAAGACTTCCAGTCGGTGGTGGTGAAACGCCGCGGCGATGAAATCATCCGCCTGGGCCAGCTGGCCACGATCGAAGACGGCTTTGGCGACATCAACAACGTGTCGATCCGCAGCGGCAAGCCCAATGTCGGTATTGCCGTGACCCGTTCGCGCGATGCGTCCACCGTGAAGGTGGCCAACGACATCCGTGAAATGGTGAAGACCATGAACAAGGAATTCCCGCAAGGCACCACGATTGAAGTGGTGCAGGATGGCGGTGAAGAATCCGAAAGCAACTTGAACAACGTGATCGAGTCGCTGGTGTTCGGCGCCGTGCTGACCATCTTCGTGGTGTACGCCTTCCTCAATTCGTGGCGCTCGACCCTGATCACCGCGCTGTCGCTGCCGACCTCCGTGATTGCCGCCTTCATTGCCGTCTGGCTGTGCGGCTTCACGCTGAACTTCATGACCCTGCTGGGCTTGTCACTGGCCATCGGCGTGCTGATCGACGACGCCATCGTGGTGCGGGAAAACATCGTGCGCCACATGCAGCTGGGCTCGAACCGCCGCAAGGCCGCGCTGGAAGGCACGGCGGAAATCGGCCTGGCCGTGGCCGCCACCACGTTCTCCATCATGGCCGTGTTCATTCCGGTGGCGTTCATGCCGGGCGTATCGGGCGAATGGTTCCGCCCGTTTGCGCTGACCGTGACGTGCTCGGTGCTGGTGTCGCTGTTCATTTCGTTCACCCTGGACCCGATGCTGTCGGCTTACTGGGGCGATCCGCCCGATCACCACACGGCGCCGAAAAAAGGCCTGGGCAAGGTGCTGCAGCGCTTCAATGACTGGTTCGACCACCAGGCCGACCGCTATGGCCACGTGATTGCGTGGGCGCTGCACCACCGCCGCTGGATGGCCATCATCACCGTGCTGTCGCTGGTGGGCGCGCTGTTCCTGCACAGCAAGTTCGGCGGATCGAGCTTCCTGCCCAATTCCGACTACGGCACCATCATGATCGACGTGCGCACGCCGTCGTCGTCGAGCCTGGAATATTCGCGCCTGAAACTCGAGAAAGCTGCGGAACTGGCGCGCACCTTGCCGGAAACCAAGCAGACCAACAGCTACGTGAACCTGTCGGGTGGCCGTATCTACGTCGACCTGGGCAAGAAGCATGAGCGCAAGCGCTCGGCCGTGGAAGCGGCCGGCGAATTGCGTGAAAAACTCAGCCACCTGGTGGGCGCCGAATACGTGGTGCTGGACGATCTGTCGAACGGCAACCGCAAGCCGATCCAGGTGGAATTCACCGGCCCGGATACCCGCAAGCTGATGGCCATCACCAGCGCCTACATGGACAAATTGCGCCAGGTGCCGGGCGCGGTCGATGTCGGCCTGTCCGAGCAGGATCCGAAAGATGAATTGCAGATCGAGCTGGACCGCGGCCTGGCCAACTCGATGGGCATTTCCGCCGGCGACGCGGCGCAAGCGTTGCGCGTGGCGTTTGCCGGTATCGAAGTGGGCGACTGGGTCGACCCGACCGGCGAAACCCGCGACGTGGCGGTGCGCCTGCATCCGGCCGACCGCACCAGCGCGGAAAACATCGAGCGCCTGCCGATCGCCGTCAGCGGCACCAGCCAGATGGTGCCGCTGGACCAGATTGCCCGCGTCACCATGGGCAAGGGCCCGGCCACCATCACGCACAAGGATGGCAAGCGCCTGATTGCGGTTTCGGCCAATGCGCAGGGCCGCTCGACCGGCGAAGTCACGGCCGACGCCATGAAACTGGCCAAGGAGATCGACTTCCCGCCCGGTTATGGCTTGTCGCTGGGCGGCGCCGGCAAGGACCAGAAGGAATTGTTCACGCAAATGACGATTGCCCTGGTGTCGGGCGTGGGCCTGATGTACCTGATCCTGGTGATGCAGTTCGGTTCGTTCACGGCGCCGGTGGCCGTCATGATGTCGCTGCCGCTGTCCCTGATCGGCGTGGTGCTGGCGCTGCTCTTGACCAAGGGCACGCTGAACCTGATGAGCTTTATCGGCATCATCATGCTGATGGGCCTGGTGGCGAAGAACGCCATCCTGCTGCTCGACGCGGCGCGCAAGCGTGAAGAGGAAGGCTATGGCCGCGAAGATGCGCTGATGCACGCCGGCCGCATGCGCCTGCGTCCAATCCTGATGACCACGTTTGCGCTGATCGCCGGCATGATGCCGGTGGCGATCGGCGCCGGCGAAGGCGCGGAGTTCTACCGTCCGCTGGCCGTGGCCATCATTGGCGGCACCATCACCTCGACCATCCTGACCCTGCTGGTGGTGCCGACGTTCTACGACAGCATTGAAATTGCCCGCGACCGCATGGTGGCCAAGTTCAACCGCCGCGCCGAGCGCTGGAATGCGCTGGTGGCGTTCGTGCTGACGTTCATCGAAGCGCTGCTGACCCTGACGTTCATCCGCCTGGTGTACCGCGGCCTGAAGTGGGTGGTGCTGAAGGTGACCGGCAAGGGCGGCAAGCTGGCGCCGGATGCGCCGAAGGCGGTGTAATACCTGCGCAGCGCAGTCAAGAGAAAGGGGCCATGGGCCCCTTTCTCTTTTGCGCCGTACCGCGGCTGCGGGCTATGCGTTCAGCTATCGGCCGCTGGCGGTCGTGCGCGGCGCCGTCGGCCGGATGGCGGCGCGGAGCGGCCGGCGCCGGTACGGCGCCACGTCGGCTCCATCAGCGCTGGCGCTGGCTGTCGTTGCGCGGCATGGTGTCGCGGTTGTCGTTGCGGTTGCCCGAGGTGCCGCTGTGGTCATACGCACCCGTGCCGGATGTGCCGCTGTGGCCCGTGGCGCCGCTGCCCGACGTGCCGGTCCCGGTCGCACCGGTTCCTGACGTACCGGTTCCCGAGGTGCCCGACCCCGTGGCGCCGCTCATGCCCGAGGTGCCGGACGTTCCCGTGCCGGACGTGCCGGACGTGCCGGAGCCGCCGGTCCCGCCGGACGTGCCCGGCGTGGCCGCGCCGGCGCCAGGCTGGGTACTGTTTTGCGGCGTGGTCGTGGTGCCGCTGTCCGGCGTGCCGCCCGGCGTGGCAGGCGCCGTGGCGGCCGGCGTGGTGGTGGTGTCAGATGGCGTGGTAGTGGCCGGGGACGTGGCGGCCGGCGTGGCGCCGGTGTCGGTTTGGCCGGTGGTGTCGTTGTTGCGGTTTTTACATCCGCCCAGCGTGCAGGCCGCCAGCAGGGCGCCCAGCAACAGGGAATAAGAAGAGGGTTTCATGGTAAATCCTTTCACATCGGAAGAATGAAAATGGGTTGCATCAGGCTTGCGCCAGCGTACGCAGCAGTGCAGGAATTTCTGCAGGAATTTCGCGGGCCAGGTAACCCAGGGTGCCGAAGCGCATGGCCAGCTGGTCGCCGGCGGCGGCGTGCAGCGCCACGCCCCAGATGGCGGCCTGTTCCAGCGACGCTCCGCGCGCCGCCAGTCCCGCGATGATGCCGGCCAGCGTGTCGCCGGAACCGGAAATGGCCAGTCCGACGTTGCCGCCATGTTGTTGCCACAGCGTGCCGCCCGGCGCGGCAACCACGGTCAGCGCGCCTTTCAGCGCCACCACGGCGTTCCAGCGCTGCGCCGCCCGCCGCGCCGCCTGGTGCGGATCGGCCACGATGTCTTCCTTGGCCGCGCCCGTGGTGTGCGCCATCTCCCCCGCATGCGGCGTCAGCAGGACCGGTTCCGTGAAGCGGAAATGTTCCCAATCCACGGGCTCGGACAGCAGGCCGGTCTCTTGCGGCGGCTGCAGCAGCGCCAGCGCGGCCGCATCGAGGATGACCTTGCGGCCGGCGTAGCGGGGCAGCAGGGCGCGCACCAGTTCCGCCGTGGCCTGCTCGTCCTGCATGCCGGGCCCGACCAGCAGGGCATCGGCCTTGGCCGCCAAGTCGGCCAGGCGGCGGATTCCTTCGGCCGAGAAGCCGCCGGCGGCGGTTTCCGGCATCGCGATGACACGCGCTTCCGGCAGCGCCACCGCCACCTGCGCCGCCGTATGGGCCGCCGTGGCGATGGTCACCTTGCCGGCGCCGGCGCGCAATACGCCGTTGGCGGCCAGCAGCGCCGCCCCCGGCATTTCACGCGAACCAGCCACCACCACCGCATGGCCCCGCACTTCCTTGTCGTCGTCAAAGCGCGGCATCGGCAAGGGCCAGTTGCGCAGGGTTTGCAGGTCGATATCGGTGACAGTCATCAGGATCCTCAGGATTTTGGCGCGGCCGGTACGTCGGCCTTGGCCGTGACGGGGGTGCCGGTTTCCACCAGCGGCGCGACGAAGTTGGCCATTTGCAGCACCAGCTTGCCGTTCTTGCCGATGGCCGGGTCGAACAGGTACGACGTGACGCCGCAGTTCGGCACGTCGGCGGCGCGGTCAATGTCGAGGATGCCTTCTTCATCGAGCCGTTCCAGCAGGTAGCGGAAGCAGTTGACGATCACCTGGTGGGCCACGATCAGCACCCGTTCCCCCCGGTAATCGCGGGTGATGGTGTCGATCACGCTGCGCAGCCGCAGGATCACGTCGCACCAGCTTTCGCCGCCAGGCGGGCGGAAGTAGAACTTGCCCACGTGTTTGCGCTGCTCGTGCAGTTCCGGATATTTGTCGGCGATGCCGAGCGGCGTGAGCCGGTCCAGTATGCCGAATTCCTTTTCCCGCAAGCGTTCGTCGGCCACTACGGCCATCAGGGTATCGCGGCCCAGCTGGTCGATCACGACCCGGGCCGTGCCTTTGGCGCGCAGGTAAGGAGAGTGCAGGATGGCGGTGGGCCGCTGTCCAGGCGGCAGTTCCGCAAACCACAGGGCCAGCGCGCGGGCCTGGCGCTGGCCCAGTTCCGACAGGGGCACGTCAACGTCACGCTCGGCAATGTCGATCAAGTGTTCGGACGCCGCCTCGGCGGCGTCGCGCGCGACATTGCCGGCGCTTTGCCCGTGCCGCACGATCCACAGTTGCGTTGGCCACTTCTGCTCCATCGAAAACCCTCCGGCTTGACGATGGAAGCCATGGTAGTCGAATCGCCAGACAGGCGGCGCACTTCCGTGTCACACCCCGGGGTCAGGCACCGGGGAGTGACAAGGGGCGGCGGGTCAGGCGGCGCGGGGGCCGGTGGACTGGTCGGGGTCGTCGCTGAGTTCGGCGTCGCTGTTGAACACGGCCATATCGGTTTCGCCCAGCACGCGGCTGGTGATGGTGCCGGCCGTGATGGCGCCGCTGACGTTCAGCGCGGTGCGGCCCATGTCGATCAATGGCTCGATGGAAATCAGCAGGCCCGCCAGCGCCACCGGCAGGTTCAGCGATGACAGTACGATCAGCGCGGCAAACGTGGCGCCGCCGCCGACACCGGCCACGCCGACCGACCCGATCGCGACAATGGCCAGCAGCGGCAGGATAAAGCCGGCGGTATAGGGATCGATGCCGACCGTGGGCGCGATCATCACGGCCAGCATGGCCGGGTAAATGCCGGCGCAGCCATTCTGGCCGATGGTCGCGCCAAACGACGCGGCAAAGTTGGCGATACCTTCCGGAACGCCGAGGCGCTGCGTCTGGGTCTGCACGTTCATCGGGATCGCGCCGGCGCTGGTGCGCGACGTGAACGCAAAAGCCAGCACCGGGAAGATCTTGCGCGCATGGCGCAGCGGGTTGAGGCCGGCCGCCGCCACCAGCGCCAAATGCACCGCGAACATCAGCGCCAGCGCGCTGTACGACGCCAGCACGAAATGGATCAGGTTGACGATGTCGGCCAGGCTGGAGGTGGCCACCGTTTGCGCCATCAGCGCAAACACGCCATACGGGGTCAGGCGCAGCACCATCGTCACCAGCCGCATCACGATCGCATGCGCCACCTGCACGGCATGGTCGAACGAGGCGAACAGGTCGGGCTTTTTTTCATGGATGCCGGTGGCGGCCAGGCCCACGAAGATCGAGAAAATCACCACCGCGATGGTGGAAGTCTTGCGTGCGCCGGTCAGGTCCAGGAACGGGTTGGCAGGAATAAAGCTCAGCAGCATGGAGGGCAGGGAAATCGCCTGCGCATCGCCGAGCTTGCCCTGCAGGTAAGCGCCGCGCGCCGCTTCTGCCGCGTTGGATGCCATGCCCACGGCGGTCAGGCCGAACAGCTTGGCCATCAGGATGCCGATCGCGGCCGCCACGATGGTGGTGGCCATCAGGGTGCCGATGGTCAGCGCGCTGATCTTGCCCAGCGAGGTGGCGTTTTTCAATTTCAGTATCGCGCCGACGATCGACACCATCACCAGCGGCATGATGATCATTTGCAGCAGCTTGACGTAGCCGCTGCCCACGATGTCGAGGTAGTCGGCCGTGGTCTTCAATTCCGGCGCCGCAATGCCGTAGGCAGCCTGCAGGCCCGCTCCCAGCGCCACACCCAGCCCCAGGCCCGTGAACACGCGCACCGTGAAGGTGGCGTGCCGGGCTTGCTGGCGGTACATGAAAGCCAGCAGGGCGGCGGCTACGGCCAGGTTGAGGAAAACAGGGATCGCCATGGCGCGGCCTTTCTTCAATGGAACGGGAACCGCGCAATTGTATAGTCAATCGACATGCCCCGCACGGCGGGGCGCTGCGGGCGGGATGGAATATTTCCGCATATTGATGTGCGCTATGCCTTGCCGGCCCTGGCCACGCGCCGGTGCGACGGGCGCGTTTCGTTGTAGCGCAGCCAGCGCTGCAGCGCTTCATCGTGCGGCGACAGCGCCACCGGGTGCGGTATGGGCGGCGGTTCCTCCGGGTCGGCGGCCTGCCGTGCTTCCTGCCGCGGCGGCAGCGGGACCGGCGCCTGCGGCGCGTCGCATACGTCGAGCTGGTGGCGCAGCACCCAGTGGAACAGCGCCTCGTTGGCGTCGAACACGGCGGCCGGCGCATGCACGGTCAGGCACACCAGCGAGCGTGCCGAGCGCAGGCACAGCACCAGGTAATGGCTGTAGACGCCGGTGCCGGGGAAGGTGCCGCGGTATTCCGCCGCCACGCCCTGCACCCGGTCGCCCCAGCCGTCGCCTTCCACGCGGTAGGGCGTGCGCACCTGGCGCAGGTACGGCATGTCCTGCGCCACCCAGCGCAGCCGCTGGTCGGCCCATTCGCGTATCGACAGCGCGGCCGACGTCACGCCCACCGCGCGCAGGCAGGCGCCGCTGGCTTCATCGCGCAGCTGGAACGTGTCGCCATCCATGCTGGCGGCCCACGCTTCCGGCGTATTGATGGCAATGCCGGGACCGGGACTGACGTGGTGGCACAGCACCAGCGTGGAAAAGTCGGTCTGGTCCGGTTCGATCACGGCAATGCAGCCGGCGCGCTCGAGCGCTGCCTGGAAACGCAGCGCGTGGCTGCAGTCGAGCTGTTTCTTGACAATCGCGCGCGGCGCGGCCAGCAGCGTGTGCATCTGGCCGGCTGTGCGCCGGAACAGTTCCGCCAGCCGGGCTGCCACATGGTCCAGCGTATGGCCTTCCTGTACACCATCGATAATGACGCGGTAACTGAGGGTGGCGCCACGCAGGCGCAGTTCAGGGGTGTTCGGCATTTCTTATAAAGCGAATAACGATCTTGCATTAAGGATACGTCAATCGCCTGCGTTAAAAATGCGCGAAATGTCACCAACCTGGAAAAATTTGAAACATCCCGGTCCCGGGCCGCCAACGGTCACATGGTGGCCAGCCGCACCGCCACCAGCAGGATGGCGATGAACAGCGCGCACCCCAGCACGCCGCCGGCAACCACGTACAGCGGATTGAGCGCGCCGACGTCGCGGTCGAAATCGCGCTTGCGGCGCAGGCCGGCAAACGACCAGGCAACAGCGACCAGGGTTTCTGCAAAACTGCGTTGAGCGGACATGACGGCCTCCTTGGTTGAGGCTTCATTGTCCGCCCGCGGCGCGGCATGCGGCAGGTGCAGATGTGCGGCGCAACGACCGTATCAGTGCGCCGGCTTGTAGATGCCGCAGTTGATGATCAAGTCTTCGTATTTTTCAAAATACATGGCCTTGGGTTCGATCTGTTTGGACATGGGGTTGACGAACTTGTAGTCTTGCCAGCCCTTGCCTTTGGCTTTCGCCAGCTCGATGCGCTCGCGCATGAAGTACTTGCCATCCGCATCCTTCAGGTCGATCAAGTCCTTGCCCTGCATCTTGGGATTGGCGCCATGCGCGAGGTTCTTGCCGCTCAAGTCATTGATGGTCACGTACAGGTCGCGGTCGCGGAATTTGCCGCCAGTTGTGTTGTTGACTTCGGCAATGGTCTTGTCGCGGCCATTGGCTTTCAGCGAGGCGATGACTTGCTGCACCATGGCGACCGCTTCATCGGCGCTCCCATGCTCGGCTTTTTGCGCCCAGGCTGACGTGCACAGCAGCAGGGATAGCATGGTGGAAAGGAAAGTGTGGAACAGGGTGGGCTTGCGCATGGCGGTCTCCTTGGAAAACGTGTTTATCGTTGTCGTTGCGGATGGGCGCTTTGTTTCAGTGTAGCAAATGATTTCCGGCGCGCCATCTCTGAATGCTTTGCAAACGCCGTGCCAGTAACTTGCATTGCGCAAGTTGTTGATTTTCCAGGGAGGGGGGCCGCGCGGATAGGGCGCGGAGACGGCGCGGAAGCGGCGCGGATGGGAATCCGCCCTCCGGCGGCGGAAATCCGCACGCCGGATGGGGCCAGCGGGGTTAACCGTACGGCGTGTACTCGAACCCGTTGCCGATCACCTGGATCACGGCAGCCTGGTTTTCCGGGCTTTCACTGAACGCCGCCAGCACGTCGGCGCGTGGGACGCCCTTGGACAGCATGCTGTTCCAGAAGGCCACGCCACCGGCTTCGCCGGCGCGGTGCAGCACGTTCTGGTACAGCGTATCGACAAACACCGCGTCGCTGGTGTTGGCGCCATACTTGGTGATGAACTCGTCGCTGCCGATAAAGCTTTGCGCGGCGTCATGCAGGCTGACGCCGTTGTCCAGCATGGCCATCCAGAAGCCCAGCCCGCTCTTGTCCGGCGTACGGTTGAAGGCGGCCTGGTACAGGCGGTACGCCTGGCCGCCGGTGCCGTCCGTGTCGAGCGCGACCGCGGTGTCGCTGAACAGCAGGCGCTCGACGCCTTTCAGGATGTCGGCCTGCGCCGGGTTGTTGTTGGTGTAGACGCGGGTTTCCTCCGCGCCGCGGCCGATGGTGTAATACGTGCGCTGCTGGGCATAGATCGCGGTGTCGACGCCGGCGCCGCCGTCAAGCACGGTGGCGGCGGCCAGGCCGACCAGGTAGTCGTTGCCGGCGCCGCCTTTTTCCACCGGCGCCACGGTGTTGAAGGCGACCAGCGGCGTGCCCGAGTATTTGTTGCCGGCCAGGTCGGTGATGGCGTCCGACACGATTTCCACGAAATACTTGGCGCCCGGCTTGAGGTTGTTGTAGGGGTTCAGTTTCAGCACTGTGCCGTTGGACAGCATGGTCACGCTGCTGGAGTAGGAGTCCACGTATTCGCCCAGCGCGTTTTTTAGCCGGATGGCCGTGCCGCTGACATTGACGGCTTCATCGAAGGTCACATAAATGTCTTCGAATGGATTGAGCGTGGTGGCGCCGCTGGCCGACGCGACTTTGGTGACTTTCGGTGGCGTGAAATCGGTCGACAACGCCGTCGCGCGCAGCGTATACGTTCCCATCCCGTCGTTGGTGGGCGTGCCGTAGCCGCTGTAGTAATTGCTTTTGCTGACGCCGATGTAGTAATCGCCGGCGGCGTCGGTTTTCAGCGTGTAGTTGCCGGCGCCGGCCGATTGCAGGTTCGGGTAATAATAATCCGAGTAAGCCGTACGCACTTGCAGCGTGGCGCCGCCGTCGCCGGTGACCAGCGTGCCCTCGCCGGTGCCGGCGCCGTGCAGGCTGAACGCATACTTGGCGCCATACTGCAGCGTGACCTTGAACCAGTCCACGTCGCCCGTGTAATCGAGTGCGCCAGTGACCTTGCCGTTGATCGGCAGGGTGCCCGCCGTGGCGGCGTCGTCACCGTAATCGTCGGCAGGCGCTTCGATAATGTTCACGCTGTAGCCGGTGGTGCCGGCCGCCTTGGGGTTATAGGCGGTCAGGTACAGCTCGCCCGTGTAATCGGCGCGGTAGACCTTGTATTCGGTCGTGCCGGATTTCGGATAATCGGTCAGCAGGTTCGAATAATAATAGTCGGGCGATTTTGCCGCCTGCAGGTCGAGGGAAGCGTTATCGGCCGGCGCCACGCTGTTCACCTCGAACAAATACGTTTTGCCCTTGGTGACAGCGATTTTGACGACGTCGCGGTCTTGCGGCAACTCGAGCTTGCCGGTCCATTTCTTGTTGACCTCGGCCATGGCAGCCTTGGCCAGGTCATTGGTGTAATCGTCGGCCACGCCATAGCTGGCGCCAATCGTATATTTGCCGATCCCGCCGCTGGTCTCCTTGACTTCCACGTAATACGTGTCGGTGCTGGCCGCCGTGTACGGCAGGATGATCTTGCTGGCGCCATACGATGATGAGGCGGACAGGGTGCTGATTTCCTTGCCGGTGCTGTCGAGCAGGCGGATCGTGGAGTTGTACGACAGCATACTTGCGCCACTGCCCGTGCTGCTGACGCTGCCAAGAGTGAACCAGTATGTGGTGCCAGCGGTCAGCTTGGCGGAGAACCAGTCGCGGTCGTATGTGGTTTCCAGGCTGCCGTCCAGGGTCACGGACGGCGTCAGGACGCCCGTGGTGGCGGTGGTGGCGACGTAGTCGTCTGCCGCCTTGACGGGCGTGAGCGTATAGCTGGTGCTGGCCGTCCTGGCGCGGCTGTCGGCATAGGCGGCAAGGTAATAGTCGCCGGCCGTGGTGGTGGTGAATGACAGTTTGCCGTCGTAGCTGTACGTGTAACCGGTGGCGATGATGTCGCCGGCGGAATTTTCAATTCGCAGGGCATTGTTGGAATAGGTGCCGGCCGACTCGGTCCATACCGTGGTGACGGTATAGCTGGTGCCGGCTTCCAGCGTCAGCTTGTAGCGGTCGATATCCTGGGCACTTTCAAACGTGCCCTTGATGGCCTGGCCCAGGGTGGCCACCTTGGCGGTGGCAAAGGTGTCGCCGGCATCGTCCACCTCGCCTGCGCTGGCTTTCAGGGTATAGGAAACCGGATTGCTTATGCTGTAGGAATTATCGCGGGCGGCAATATAGTACGTGCCCGACGTTGCCGGCTTGTACACGCCGTACAGGGCGCTGCTGCTGTAATCGGAGGTGCTGGCAGGCGCCAGGTAACTGCCCGTGCTGTCGTAAATGCTCAGGTTGCTGTTATATCCCGAAAACTGGCCACTGCCGCTCAACTCGAAGCGGTAGACATTGTTGGCGGTCAGCGTGATCTTGAACCAGTCGCTGTCCAGGCTGGTTTCAAACGCACCGGTTGCCTGGCCGCCTGGCAGCAGCGTACCCGTGGTGGAAGTAGTGGAAGTGAAGTCGTCTGCCATTTGGTGAAAAAAAGAAATGAAAAGGCTGGAGTGTAACAGTTGCAATAGTGAAAAATACTATCAGAATGTCACACTCCAGCCGTCTGGTCCCGGTCAGCCGTAGGGCGTGTACTCGAATCCGTTGCCGATCACTTGCAGCACGGCCGCCTGGTTTTCCGGGCTCTCGCTGAAGGCCGCCAGCACGCCGGCGCGCGACACGCCCTTGTCCAGCATGTCGTTCCAGAACGTGACGCCGCCGGTGTCGCCGGCGCGGTGCAGGACGTTCTGGTACAGCGTCGTGACGAACGCCGCGTTGGACGTGGCGGCGCCGTATTTGGCCGTGTATTCCTGGCTGCCGATGAACGCTTGCGCGACGTCGTGGAGACCGATGCCCTTGTCCAGCTGCGCGATCCAGAAGCCCAGCCCGGCCTTGTCGGGTGCGCGGTTGAAGGCGGCCTGGTACAGGCGGTAAGCCTGGCCGCCGGCGCCGGCAACGTCGAGTGCGACCGCGGTATCGCTGAACAGCAGGCGTTCGACGTGGGTCAGGATGTCGGCCTGTTCCGGGACGTCATTTTCGTGGACACGCGATTCCGTCGCACCATTGCCGATGGTGTAGCTGGCGCGCGAGCCGGCATACATGACGGTATCGACGCCTGCGCCGCCATCGAGTTGCAGTGCGGCGGCCAGTCCCACCAGGAAGTCGCTGCCGGCGCCGCCTTTTTCCACCGGCGCCACCGTGTTGAAGGCGACGAGCTTCGGACCGGCGTAATTGTTGCCGACCAGGTCAGTGACAGCGCCCGCGCCCAGTTCCAGGAAATACTTGGCGCCGGGCTTCAGCGTATTGGACGGATTGAACTTGAGTACTGTGCCATTCGAAAGCAGGCTGGTGCTGTCGGAATATAACCATTCCACGATTTCACCGAGCGAGCTTTTCAGGCGCATCGCGTTAAAGTTCACGATGACAGGCTCATCGAAAGTCACGTAAACGTCTCCGATCGGGCTGACCGCGGCGGCGCCGCTGGCGGAACCGATGGCAGCGACCTTGGGGGCGGTGACGTCCGCAGACAATGCCGTGGCATGCAGCGTGTACGTCCCGGTACCATCGTTGCCGGTGTTGTCGAAGGCGTTCTTGCTGACGCCAATATAGTAATCGCCCCCGGTATCGACGTTGAGGACGTGGTTGCCGCCGCTCACGCTTTGCGGATAGACGTCGTTGCCGGTGGATGCTTCCCGCATCTGCAGGCCTGCATCGTAAAAGCCGGTCACGAGCGTGCCTTCGCCGGTTCCTGCGCCGCGCAGCGAAAATGCATATTTGGCGCCGCCTTGCAGCGTGACTTTGAACCAGTCCACGTCACCGGTGTAGTCCAGGGCGCCGGTGACCTTGCCACCGATGGGCAACAGGGCCGCACTGGCGGCAGCTTCATTGCCGACATCATCGGCGGGAGATTCGACGATCCTGACGGCATAGCCGCTCGTGCCGAGCATGCGGGTATTGTAGACGGACAGGTAAAAGTCGCCGGTATAGTCGGCCCGGAACATGCCATAACCCGCCAGGCCGGGCTTTTGGTAGTTCGATAGCGAACTGGTAAAGGCGTCGGTGAACGGCGATCCACGCATGGCCAGGAAGGGTTCGTCGAGCGGCGCAACGGCCTGAAGTTCAAACAGGTAGGTTTGGCCTTTGGTAACCGCAATCTTGACGGCGTCCTGATCCTGCGGAACTTCAAGCTTGCCGTTCCACGTGCTGTTGACGGGAACCGCGGTGGCGTCGGCGCGGTTCCCCGTGTAGTCGTCGGTGAGGCCAGGACTGAGGCCGATCGTATATTTGATCCGCGTGCTGGACATGTCCTTGACCTCCGCGTAATACGCGCCGGCCGTGGTGGGCGTATAAGGCAGGACCAGCTTGCCGCTGCCGCCAAAGGATGAACCGGATACCGCGGCTACTTCCTTGCCGTCGGCGTCGAGCAGGCGAATGACGGCGCTGGAGGGAAGGCCGGTAAAGCTGTCCCTGCTGTCGAGCGTGAACCAGTAAGTCGCGCCCGCGTTCAACCGGGCGGCAAACCAGTCACGGTCGTGGCCGGTTTCCAGTTCGCCGTTCAATGTCTGCTGTATCGCCAGCTGGCCGGTGGTCGCGGGACTGGCGACATAGTCGTCTACCGCCTTGACCGCGGTCAGCGTGTAGCTGGTGGCGGCTGTGCGGGCGCGGCTGTCGGCATGGGCGGCCAGGTAATAGTCGCCAGCGCCGGTCGTGGTGAACGACATGGTCGCAGGATTCGTGCCGTCAGCCATGGTGTCGCTTGCGGCATTTTCCACCGTTAATTGGTTAGCGGGATAAAGTCCGGATACCGCTTCGCCCCAGTTGGCTGAAATCGTATAGGTGGTGCCGGCTTCCAGCGTGAGCTTGTAGCGGTCGACGTCGCGTATGCTTTCAAAGGCGCCCTGGATGGGCTCACCGAGGATGGCGGCCTTTGCCGTCGCAATGGCGTCGCCGGCATCGTCGGGTTCCCCTGCACTGGCTTTCAGCGTGTATGGCACGGTATTGGCAAAGCTGCCGCCGGTGTCGCGTACCTCGACATAATAGGTGCCGGACGCCGCCGGCTTGTAGGCGCCATACCGGGCCGTCGGCGTATAGTCGTTGATGCCGCTCAGCGACGACAGGTACGCACCTTCGCTGTTGTAAATCTTCAGGCCGTGGAAGCTCCCGAAATACGGGTTGCCGGCGCTGTTCAGTTCGAAGCGATAGACGTTCTCCGCCGTGAGCGTGATCTTGAACCAGTCGCTGTCCTTGCTGGATTCATAGGTGCCGACGGCTTGGCCGCCAGGGACCAGGATGCCGGTAGTGGAAGTGTTGGAGGTAAAATCGTCGGCCATGGCGGAAGGGCAGTCAAAAAAAGCTCCGAGTGTAACAGTTGCCAAGAAATAAAAACTCTCGGATTGTCACAGACGGAGCAATCCCGTCACGGCATCACTTCAGCACCACATTCCAGTTCTTTTCCACGCACTTCGCATAATTCCCCGCGATCAGCGCACTGTACGGCGTCTGGTAGCTGACCAGCTGGCACTGGTAGTCGCCGCCGCTGTTCCAGTTCTTTTCCCAGTAGATGTTGTACGCGGCCGATGAGGACGGGCCGAAGCGCTGCATGGTGGCGCAGGACAGCTGTTCATTCGCCACGTTCCAGCCCAGGTCGGCGGCAAACTGCTTGTAGTAATCGATGCGGTTTTGCGCGGCCGGTTTTTCCGTGCCGGTGCTGCACTCCGCATTGATGATCATGATCGTGGTGGCGAAGTTGTTGCCGGCGCCGGCCGCGATGTCGGCCGCGTTGGGAACCCAGGTGCCGTCGATCACGTGCAGCATCGACGGTTTCGGCGGCTGCGGGTAGACGAAGAAGAACGTGGCCGAGGCCAGGTTGAGCCAGGTCGACGCCACCAGGTCCGGGTCTTTCAACAGCACCGACTGGTCGCCGTTGTACATCACTTGCGAGAACGGGCCATAGTTATAGTTGTACGACAGTTGCTTGGCGCCGCGCCCGAAGTATTTCTTGTAGCTGCCATCGGCATTTTTCCCGCAGGTCCAGACGGTGTTGAACACCGGGTCCGCGCATTCGGTGTTGTAGCCGCAGCTCGCGCCATTTTCATCGCAGCCCATTTCGCGCAGGTATTTCAAGCCCTGGCGCCATTGCGGCAGCGGGATGCTGGCGTTGTGGTCGCCGGTCTCCTGGGCGAAGTGCGCGAACATGGTGGCCAGCGTGTGGCGGCAGATATTGTCGGCGTTGCGGCCATCGGCATAGTCGTCGCAGACCGCCGGGAATTTCGCCACGGCTTGCAGGAAGCGCCGGTACGTATAGCTGGCGTCGCGCGCGCCGAAGTAATAGTCCCATTTGGACGCCGTCAGCAGGCGCTCGACGCGCTTCACGTTGGCGGGATTGGCGGCGGCGCCGGGCGTCACCGCGTCCACCGACGCATTGTCCAGCGTGCGCACCGAAGCCTTCACCTTGCGGAAGAAATCGTTGTTGGTCAATTCCGCCTCGCGCGCCTCGGCTTGCGCCCTGGTGGGCACGCCGCCCGGCTGCGGGCCGGTGCCGGGATCGGTGCCGGGATCGGTCGGCGTCGTGGCTTCGCCGACATACTTCCACGGGCCCCACGCGTCGGCGGCGTTGGGCGCGGCGCCTTGCACCCACCATTTGGCTTCGAACTGCTTGTTCTGGTAAATCGCGCACATGCCGGCGGTATAGACTTGCGTGCCGCTCCAGGCCGGGCACGATGCGGCCATGGCGCCGCCGGCGCGCTGGCGCTGCACCGCGTCCGGCGCAGTACCGGGGCCGCAGGCCGACAGCAGCAGGGCAGCCAGCAAGGGAAGGCTGGTATATCTTGTCATAGGGTCTCCTGTAAGTCCTGTAAGTCTCGTAAGGGAAGGGGGACGTCGGAGCGGCCCCGCGCCCGCGCGCGGGACCGCCATGCATGACAGGCAGGACGCCTATTTCAGGGCCACCGGCAAGTCCGGATACTCATCGGACAGTGCATACTTCACGCCGTTCACCGTGATGGTATAGGCCGACGGTCCGGATATCGGCAGCGTGTAATTGAGCGTCAACTGCACCGACGCGCCCGGCGCCAGCGATTGCCAGGCCGGAATGGTGAATTTCGCGTGGTTGAAGTTGGCCTTGAAGCCGCCGATATTGTTCGGCCCCGCGTAACCGGCCTTCGTCACGGCGAGGCCATAGCCCGACTGGTCGCTCATGTTGGCCGGCGCCGATACCGGATAGTCGAATTCCACCACCGAGCCGCCCGGAATCGTGGTGGCCGAGTTGTTGGTCACGGTCATGACCGGATTGATCGGGTAATTGCTGTCGCCGAGCTTCCAGCCGCCCAGCGTGATGGACACCTTGGCCGACGACGCCGGCATCGCGCTTTCCGCGCGCAGCGCGCCATAGGGCGAGGCGCCCTTGAACGCGTTGGCGATATTGGTGGTCAGGGTGTAGCCCATGAAGTATTCACCCTTGCCGCCGTTTTTCGCGGCGTCCCACCCATAGTCGCCGGCCAGTTCCCAGATCATGATGCCGCCGATGCCGTTGTCGATCACGTATTGGGTCTTGGCCGCCATCGATTGCGCGGTTTCCGTGGACAGGAAGACCTTGCGTGTGGCGTTCCACAGCCAGGGCGCCGCCAGGGTGGCGCTGTAGTTCGGGCTGTACACGCCGGTGATGGTTTTCTCGGTCACGCCATATGCGTCGAGGTAGTCGGGCACGATGTTGTTTTGCAGGTTCAGCGCGTGCCACAGCGGGTTGCCGCCGCCCGGCACCGGCTGGCCATTGCTGTCGAGGTCGTGCCAGACGTTGTCGATGCCGGTGGCGCCGGTGCCGCAGGTTTTCACGCCGGCGCAGGTGACGGTGTTGCTGACCACCGGCGTGGTGCCCCACAAGCCATTGCTGCCGCCCGTCACGTCCTTCCAGCCGCGCGTGTAATACGGCACGCCGATGTTGATGCGGCCGGCCTGCAGCGCGCCGCGGTAGTAGCGGTAAGCCCAGTCCACGTTGAGGTAGCCGATGCCGCCGTACTGGTAGGCGTTGCCGGCCTTCAGTTCGGCGTCGTTGCCGTCATCGAACAGCGCGGCGTTCGGACCCACGTACTGGTTCCAGCCGCCGTGCAAGTCATACGACATCAGGCTGGCGTAATCGAGGTACTGCAGGCCCGACAGGTTTTCCTCGCCGTGCAGGATCCACGCGGACGCGGAACCGGCAATGGTCAGCATGTAGTACCTGTTGTCGGCCACGGCCGCCGTGTCGAGTTTCTGGCGCACGGTCTTCAGCAGCAGGTTGTAGCCTTTCATCAGGCCGGCCAGGCGCGGCTTCGAGACGCCGAAGTCCAGCGGGTTGCCCGCTTCATTGTTGGTGGTCGGGTGTTCGTAGTCGATGTCGATGCCATCGAAGAACGTGTACTGGCGCAGGAACGCCACCATTGAATCGGCCAGCGTGTTGATGCCGGCCGTGTTGGTGGTGCCGTCGGCATTGGTGGTGGCCGTATAGAAGCCGCCGCTGCCGGCCCAGCCGCCCACTGACAGCATGACTTTCACGCCCGGGTAGCGCTTCTTGTATTGCGCCAGCAAATTGAAGTGGCCCTTGTACGGCAGGGCAGGGTCCATGGCCGCGGCAGGATTGTTGGGCCAGGTCATGCCGGTATCCGGGTTGTTGGCGCCGCTGCTGATGGCGACCCTGGCGTTGCTGTCGACCGAGGCGAAGGCGTAATTGATGTGGGTGACCTTGTCCCACGGGATGTTGTTGACCAGGTACGACGGCGTATTGCCGGCGCCGGTGCGCCAGCTGGTGAAGTAGCCGACGATGCGGCGGTTCAGGCCATTGGCGAGTTTTTCACGGCCATTGGCGTCATACACGCTGCAATATGGCACGTTGGTGACCGGGGATGCCAGGCCGTCCGGGCGGCAGGCCACGGGTGTCGGCGTCGGAGTCGGCGTTGGAGTCGGGGTAGGGGTAGGGGTTGGGGTTGGGGTTGGGATTGGGGGTGGGGTAGGCGTCGGCGTCGGCGTCGGCGTTGGGGTGGGCGTCGGTGTCGGCGTCGGCGTCGGCGTATCCGACTGCAGTTCCCATGGGCCCCATTGTTCCGCACCCGGCACGTTGTTCTGGGTCCACCATTTGGCTTTGTAGGTGGCGCCGTTATAGGTCACGCACATGCCGGCCGTATAGATGTCGGTGGCGGTCCAGGCGGGGCAGGTGGCGGTGGTCGCGGTGGTGGCGCCCATTTTCATGGGTTGGCGGGTGGCGGCCGAAGGATCGCCGCCGCCGCAGGCCACCAGGGCGCCGCTCAGCAGCGCCAGCATCAGGTGTGATTGATAGGTCATGTTTTAAAAATCGTGATTGGTTGGATAGGTCGAATAAAAATCGTTGTCCCACTTGAAGTGGGTGGCCGATACCGTGACGGAAATGTCGAGCGCTTCGACGAAATGCCACCAGCCGACCGGTAGGAACAGCACTTCGCCCGGCTCGAGCACGCACTCCGGCACCGGCACGCCGGCCATGGCGGGAAAGCGCTGCGTATCGATGGCGCGGCCGTCGACCGGCGTGAAGCAGTGGCGCTGGTTGTAGAGCTTCGGCGTCTCGCACGGCGCGATCAGCCGCACGCGCTTGCGGCCGGACAGCTGGATCATGAAGTTGTTGGTCAAGTCGTGATGGAAGGGCGTCACCGTACCCGCAGGGCCCAGCCAGAAAAAGCCGGCCGGCTCACCGGTCAGGTAAGCCGGCAGCCGGGGCACGTCGTCCCACAATTCATGCAGCGCCTGGCGGTTGTGCTGGCCATTGTTGGCGGTCATGTAAAAGTCGTTGGTATGCCCGCTGGCCGCCACCAGTTCCGCGTAGTCGCCGAAGCGCATGGTGCGCTTGTGCGCAATGCTGTTCATTTCATAGTCAGGGTCCGCATTGCGCCCGAACTGCACTTCCACCATGCGCTCGCCGAAGCGGCGCGCCAGGCTGTCCAGCGCCCAGCGCTCCGGCGCCGCATCGTCCAGGCAGCCGGTCAGGATCACCGGCTGGTTGGCGATGTAGTGCTGGCGCAGGAAATCCCCGCTGTCCAAACAGTGGCGGCGCGGGATCGCCATCGGCGCCAGCCGGTTCAGCTGCGACTGGATGCCGAGCACCCAGTCGCGCTTGGCCAGCCGGTTGTGCAGCCGCTGCACGCCCTGCAGGTAAGGACTGGCCAGCGCGGCGGCCAGTTCGGCGCGGGCGTCGCGCAGCGCGACACCCGATTGCACCAGGATGCCGGCCAGCGTATCCGGATGGCTGCCCAGCATCAGGTTTTCCGCGATCCAGCGGCGCCATTCGTCGCTGATGCCGATCGCTTGTACGTTGGTCCGGCGTTTCATGATGTGCCTCCCGGGCTTATTGGGTTAGCGGCCTTGCCACACGGCCGTGGTCAGCGCGCCATTGGCGTCGCCATCGAGTTCCCACGAGAAGGCGCCGCGCAGGTTTTCATCGCGCACGTACTTCATCTTGGTGGCGATCACGGTCGGATCGTCGTAGCTCCACCATTCGCCGGTGCCGGTGTACAGGAACAATTGTTTGGTCACGGGGTGGTACCAGCGGTTGCCGGTTTTATTGACCAGCACCTTGTAGTCATCGATGCCGCTTTCCCACGCGCCCGTGGCGCCGCCCGCGCCGGCCTGGTACAGGCCATTGCCGTTCGGTCCCGCCGCCACGCCTTTCCAGCCGCGTCCATAGAACGGGATGCCGAGCAGGATCTTGTTGCGCGGCATACCGGCCGCCACCAGTGCCGTGATGGCGTCATGCGCGTTGTACTTGGCCACGTTGCCGGTCGACGGGTCGGCCGGGTCGTGGTACAGCGGCGCATGGAAGTTGGTGTTGGTTTCCCAGGCGCCGTGGAAGTCGTACGTCATCACGTTGACCCAGTCCATGTATTGCCCATACTTGCCCGGTTCGGTATTGGCGATCTTGTCGGCGCCGGCGCCGATGGCGGCGGTCAGCGCATAGCGCTTGCCGTCGGTGGCGCCCTGCGCGTCGAGCTGGGCGCGGAACTCCTGCATCAGCAGCGTGAAGTTCTGCTTGTCGGCCGCGTCACGCGTGTTGTAGGGCTGGCCGCCGCCGCCCGGGTATTCCCAGTCGATGTCGATGCCGTCGAACACACCCTTGGCCGCGCCGGGACCGCCGCGTCCGTCCTGTACCGGCAAGTCGCCGGCGATAAACATCTTCACGCACGACTTGGCCAGCTGCTTGCGCAGCGCATCGGTCTTGGCGGCCGCCGAGAAGAATTTCGACCAGCTCCAGCCGCCCAGCGAAATGAACACTTTCAGGTTCGGGTGCTGCTGCTTCAACAGTTTCAGTTGTAGGAAATTGCCCGACAGCTTGGCGTCCCATGCCACCGGCTTGCCATCGACCGTGCGGGCCGGCTGGCGCTGGTAATCGGCATAGGCATCGCCGCCGGTGCCGGCCTGCGGCGACGTCGGGTTGTCGTTGCCGACTTCGGCGCGCGTGACCATGTCGCATTCATAGCCGCCGTTTTTCTCGTACACGTTGCCGAACGCATAGTTGATGAACGTGAGCTGGTCGGCCACGCTGGTCTGCACGCCGTTGACCGGGGTTTTCGTGGTGTGGATGTCGGCCACTTCATAGCCGCGGCCATACACGCCCCATTGCGCGAAGTACGAACCGATCTCGCGCCCGGCCGGGGTCGGAGTCGGGGTTGGCGTTGGAGTCGGCGTCGGAGTGGGCGTAGGCGTAGGAGTCGGTGTCGGCGTGGGTGTTGGAGTCGGCGTTGGAGTCGGCGTCGGCGTCGGCGTCGGCGTGGTGGCCTGCAATTCCCACGGTCCCCACTGTTCGGTGCCCGGCACATTGTTTTGCGTCCACCACTTGGCCTTGTACGTGTTGCCGTTGTAGGTCACGCACATGCCGGCCGTGTAGATTTCCGTGGCGCTCCACGCCGGGCAGCTTGCCGTGGCGCCCATCTTGAGTTTTTGCGGTGTGTCGGTGGTACCGATGCTGTCGCCGCCGCAGGCGGCCAGGACGGCCCCGGCCAGGCTGGCCAGGCAAAGGTTGCGGGCATTGGCCCGGATGGTGCGTTTCATGGATCTCCTCCTTGGTTGGGATAGGTGTTCTTGTTATGCGGCCCGAAATGCGTGCAGCCGTCGACCAGCATGGGATGCGAAAAATTGGTAGTCAAGTGGTTTTGTAAAGTTGCGTCCAATTCAAGACCAGTTGTCTTGCAAGAATCAGGTCGGAACGCACGTGGCATGCCGGCGGAGCGCAATTGCTCGCGGTGTGGGCCGCTAAGTGGCCGCTAAGTGGCCGCTATGTGGCCGCTATGTGGCCGCTATGGCAGGGAGGAGGTAAGCGCAGGTTGTCTCAAACGAGACATGTTGTTAAAGGATGCGTACCAGTTTTTGGCGGTGTTGAAGTGGTATTGTAAGAAAAAAGGCCCTTGACGGGCCTTTCACGCTGCTACCCTTCGTCATTCCATGCATATTCGAGCCGGTGCGCGGTGGCCAGCGCCAAGTCGCGTCCGCCAAAGCGCTGCACCAGGTACAGCGCCATGTCGATTCCGGCCGAGATCCCGGCCGACGTCACGATGTCGCCGTCATCGGTCCAGCGCCGCTGCGGCTGCACCTCTACGCCGTGGTATGCCTGCAGCAGCGCGATGTCGTCCCAGTGCGTGGTGGCGGGACGCCCTTGCAGCAGGCCGGCCTGCGCCAGCAGCAGGGCGCCGCTGCAGACCGACGCCGTCAATTCCACCTGCGCGGCGGTATCGCGGATCCAGTCGATGACGGCGCGGTGCCCGAGTTCGCGGTCGACCACGCCGCCGGGCACCAGCAGCACGTCGAGCCGTTCATGGTCGTCGAGCGCCTGGTCGGGCAGCACCGACAGGCCGGCGCGGGCGCGCACCGCGCCGCGCGTGGCGGCAATCGTGCGCACGCTGAACGGCGCCTGCGCGTGCGGGTCTTGCAGGCGCGCCACGCGGGTGGCGCAGGTGAACACTTCATATGGTCCGGCGAAGTCCAGTACTTCGACGTCGGGGTACAGCAGGATTCCTATCGTGCGCGTCATGGCGGCTCCCTGGTTGAAAACCCCATGATGGCGCAGGCGGTGTTGGCAGGACTGCCGCTTTGCGGGCAATTCCTGCCAACCGCCCCACTAGCCAGGTTACAGCGAGCGCGCCCGGAACGTGTCGCACTGCATGGCGTCGCCGCTTTCGATGCCGCGCTTGAACCAGCGCACGCGCTGTTCCGAGGTGCCGTGCGTGAACGAGTCGGGCACCACTTCGCCGCGCGACTGGCGCTGCAGGGCATCGTCGCCGATCGCGCTGGCCGCGTTCAGCGCGGTTTCCACGTCGCCCTGTTCCAGGATGCTGCGGGCCCGGTTGGCGTGGTAAGCCCAGACGCCGGCATAGCAGTCCGCCTGCAATTCCAGCCGGACCGACAGCGCATTGCCTTCCCGTTCGGAAGCGCTGCGGCGCGCCTGGTCGACCTTGTCGGACACACCCGTCAAATGCTGCACGTGGTGGCCGACTTCGTGGGCAATCACGTAGGCCTGGGCGAATTCGCCGGCCACGTGGAAGCGCTGCTGCATCAGGCGGTAAAAACTCAGGTCGATATAGACCTTGGAGTCGCCCGGGCAATAAAACGGTCCCATGGCGGCTTGGCCGGTGCCGCAGGCGGTCGCCGTGCGGTCGGAAAACAGTACCAGCTTGGGCCGTACGTACTGGCTGCCGCCAGCGCGGAACAGTTCGCCCCAGACATCTTCAGTGTCGGCCAGCACGGTCGAGACGAAGCGCGCCTGCGCATCGGATTTCGGCGGCGCCGGCGCCGGTCCCTGTTGTACCTGGGGCGCCGGTCCGCCGCCGCTCAGCAGGCCCAGCATCGTCAGCGGGTTGACGCCGAAGATCCACGACCCCAGCAGCGCCAGCACCACGGTGCCGATGCCGACCGTGCCGCCCCCGAAGCCGAAGCCGCCCCCGCCGCCGCCCCCGCCGCGGCGGTCTTCCACATTATCGCTTTCGCGGTTGCCTTCCCATCTCATCGGAATTTCCTCCAATAAATGATTTACTGTTCCTCTCTTTTTACATGGGACGGGAAAAGGCGTCTGTGCGGTGGAGCCCGTACCGGCGCCGGATGTGCATGGATTCGTGCCGGCAATGCCGCCCTGCAATCGTCATGGCCGGCTTGCGCGGCGCCGGGGAGCGGCGGCGGGGCAAACCGCGCGCCACCGACCTCGCGGCCAACGTTCAGTCGTCGTCGCCCAGCCACCCGATGCGGCCGTGCCCCGCTTCCGTCAGGCGCGACACCAGCGCCGGCGCCGCATCGAGCGGCAGGGAAAACTCGAACAGCACGTCGTCGCGGTGCGCCACGTTCAGCAGCTTGGCCTGCGCGAGTTCCACCTCGCGCCGGACCAGCCCTTCCATGGCATAGGGCGCCGTGCAGCGCAAGGTCTGCTGGCGGATGATGGCGACTTTCTGCGCCCCCAGCAGCGCCTGCGCCACGCTGTCGGTATAGGCCCGTACCAGTCCGCCGGCCCCGAGTTTCACGCCGCCGAAATAGCGCACCACCGTGGCCAGCACGCCTTCCAGGTCCTGGTGGCGCAGCACGTCCAGCATGGGCCGCCCGGCCGTGCCGCTGGGTTCACCGTCATCCACCGCGGCCGACTGGCCGCCCGCCAGCAACGCCCAGCACACGTGCGCCGCGCCAGGGTGTTGCGCCCACAGGTCCGCCACCACGGCTTGCGCGGACGCGCGGTCCGGCATGGGTTGGACGCAGGCAATGAAACGGCTTTTCTTGATGACCAGTTCATGGTGAACCGGGGTGACGATGGTTTGCGGCATGGGTGGTTTCGGTACGGCGGTGATGACGGCAATCTGCACGATTGTACCTTGCCGTCCACCAAGCCGGGCACGGGGCGCTATACTCGCAGCCGAAACCGCACCAGCCAGTCCCAGTCCCACAGGAAATCCCATGACCAGCCACCACGACCTGTCCCCGCCCCACGAAGACGACGATGAGCGCCTGTGCGAAGAACTGGGCCTGCCCGGGCGCGGCATCACGCTGGTGAAAATGGAAGGGCGGGTCTTCCTGCGCTTTGCCGGCGTGGTGGAAGAGGCCGGCCCGCGCGTGCCGTATGACCTGGTGCCGCAGTATGGCGTGCTGGCCAAGCCGTCGAAATGGCGCAAGATGGACCGCGACACCCGCCTGGCGCTGCTGCGCGAACGCAGCGGCGAGAAGGCCGTACGCGACCTGCATGCCTACGTGCTGGAGTTCGTGCGGGACATCGCGGTGGAAGCGGACGACTATGGCATGGACCCGATGGCGTTCCTGCATACGCTGTCGGACTTGCAGACCTCGGACCTGGGCAGCGAAGTGTGCGGACGCATCCGCCTGCGGCTGGAACACGCGGTCGAACGCCAGCGCGAAGAGCGCCATGCCGAGCGCACGCGCCAGAGCATCAGCCTGGGCGAATACCCGGCTTCGTTCACCACCGCGCACCGTATGGCGCGCCGCTTCATCGCGATCCTCGGGCCGACCAACTCGGGCAAGACCCACAAGGCCATGGAAGCGCTGGCCAAGGCGGCCAGTGGCGTCTACCTCGCGCCATTGCGGCTGCTGGCGCTGGAAAACTACGAGCGCCTGCAAGCCGTGACGCGCCACGGCAAGCCGCTGGCGGTGAGCCTGGTGACGGGCGAGGAGCGCCGCATCGTGGAAGACGCCACGCACGTGGCCAGCACCGTGGAAATGCTGGACACGCGCACCCCGGTCGAGGTGGCGGTGATCGATGAAATCCAGATGCTGGCCGACCCGGACCGCGGCGCGGCCTGGACCGCCGCGGTGTGCGGCGCGCCGGCGCGCACCGTGTACCTGGTCGGGGCACCGGAGGCCAAGAAGGCGGTGGAAGCGCTGGCGCAGCGGCTCGAATGTCCGCTCGAAGTGCACATCCTCAAGCGCAAGGGACCGCTGACGATGGAACCGTCGGCCGTGCGCAAGTTGAAGAACGTGCGGCGCGGCGATGCGCTGATCGCGTTTTCCCGGCGCGACGTGCTGATGTGGCGCGACATGGTGACCGACATGGGGCTCTCGGCCGCCACCGTGTATGGCAACCTGTCGCCGGAAGTGCGGCGCGCCCAGGCGCAGCGCTTCCGCGACGGCGCCGCCGACGTGGTGGTCGGCACCGATGCCATCGCCATGGGCTTGAACCTGCCGATTTCGCGCATCGTCATGACCACCACCGTGAAATTCAACGGCCGCGAGGAAGAGGAAATCCCGTCGGCCCTGGCGCGCCAGATCGCCGGCAGGGCGGGGCGTTTCGGCATCCATGAGGAAGGCCTGGTGGCCGGTTTCGACGACGACACGCACCAGGTGATGCGTGCGCTGCTGAAGGAAAAGCCGGCGCCGCTGAACGCCACCGGTTTTTCCGTCGCGCCGACGCTGGAACACCTGCACCTGATTTCATCGGTGACGTCGGAAACCTCGCTGGCGCGGCTGCTCAAGCGCTTCGTGCATAACATCGACGTCCCGGACGGCTTCTTTTACCCGCGCATCACGGAAGAACAGTTCGAGCGCGCGGCGTGGCTCGACGCGCTGCCGCTGTCGGTGGCGGACAAGTTCACGCTGTCGCTGGTGCCGGTATCGAGCAAGGTGATGTCGCTGCAGCATGCGTGGGAACAGTGGGCGCTGGCGCTGTCGCGCGGCAAGGCCAGCCACGTGAAAATCAATGACCAGCCGATGCGCTACATGAATCTGCAGGACGTGGAAGACATGTGCCGCCTGTATTCGGCCTATGCATGGCTGGGCTACCGGCTGCCCGAATACTTCCCCGACGTGGAAGCCGCGCTGGAGCTGTCGCGCATGGCGTCCGACAAGGTCGACGCCATCCTGCGCGACCAGAATGCGGCCGAGCGCAAGCGGCAGCCGAAGAAGTACCGCTGACGGCGCGGCGGGCGCTTCCTTGTGCGCGCCGGCGCCGGCCGCCGATGGGCTGTGGCGAATTTCCGACCCGGCTTGACAATGGCGGCGACTGCGGCAGACTGGCGGTTTTCCCACTTCGCCGGAGTTCCCCATGCTGCGTAAAACCCTCGTTGCCGCTTCCCTGCTGTTGTCCGCCCTGGCCGGTCCCCAGGCCCGCGCCGCCGATACCCCGGCCACATTCGATGAAGCGCTGGCGAAGTCGCTTGGGGCCGACCAGCGCGGCATGCGTAGCTATGTATTTGTGCTGCTCAAGACGGGACCGAACAAGATGGCGGCAGGGCCGGAACGCGATGCGATGTTCAAGGGCCACTTCGCCAACATCACGCGCCTGGCAGGCGAAAAGAAGCTCGTGGCGGCGGGACCCTACGATGGCGTGGACGGCTGGCGCGGCATGTTCATCTTTGCCGTGGCCGACATCGAGGAAGCCAGGCAACTGGTGGCCACCGATCCCGTCATCATCCATGGCGAAATGGTGGCCGAGTACCACAAGCTGTACAGCACCGCGGCGCTGATGATGGTCAATGAGATCCATGGCAAGTTAAGCAAGCCGTGACTTTTAAGGTGGCGGCGGGATTCGCCGCCGTTCACGCGTGGAAGGCGGGGCTGGCGTGCCGGTGTCCGACGGGCTTACACCGTTGCCCCCAGTGTAATGGTCAGCGTGGTTCCCGCGTCCGCCGACGTCGCCAGCGCGATATCTCCGCCGTGCGCCTGCGCAATCAGGCGCGCTGAATACGTGCCGATCCCCGACCCGTTGCGCTTGCCGTACGTGGCGTATTTGTCGAAGAAGCGCGCCCGCACGGCTTCCGGCACCGCGCCCGGGTTATGAATGCGAATGGCGCCGGCGGCGTCCAGGGTAATCTGCACGGCCTGCCCATCGGCTACCGCTTCCACGGCATTCTTCACGAGGTTGTGCACCATCGAATACAGCAGCAAGGGATTGCCCAGCGCCATCGGCGCATCCGGCGCCAGGGTGGTGGCGATGGCGGCGCCGCGGCTTGACGCCAGCGGGCGGCACTCGCCCGCCACCCGCAGCAGCAACGCGGCCAGGTCCACTTGCTGGACTGCGAAGTCCGGCGCGCCGCTCTCGATCTTGTACAGCGCATTCGACAGGTGCAGCATGTCGAGCGTGTCGTTTGCCGCCGCTTCAATGGCTTGCACGTGGCGCGCCTGTTGCGGCATCAAGCCGCCTTCATCGAGCAGGCGCGACGCCATGCCGACAATGGCGGCCAGCGGATTTTTCAAATCGTGCCGCATCATGCGTTCCACTTCGTCGTGCAGGCGGGCATTTTCCAGCGCCAGGTCGATTTGCCCGCGCAGCGCCTCGTGGGCCCGCGCCACCCGCAGCGCGGCGGCCACGCGCGCCTTCAGGATCGCCGGTTCGATCGGCTTCGTGACGTAATCGACCGCTCCCAGTTCCAGCCCCGCCACCGTGCGGGCCGCATCGCCGAGGGCGGTCAGGAAAATCACGGGGATGTGCGCCGTGTCCGGGTTGGCCTTCAGGCGGCGGCACACTTCAAAGCCATCCATCTCCGGCATCAGCACGTCCAGCAAAATCAAATCCGGCGGCGAGGCGGCGCACGCTTGCAGCGCCTTGTCGCCGCGCGTGGTCAGTTTGACCTGATAGGTATCGCGCAGCAGGCCGCTGACCAGGGTCAGGTTGTTGGGCGTATCGTCCACCACCAGGATGCTGGCCACTTCCCTGGCCGGGGCGGGCTGCGCGGCGGCTTGCCTGCGCGGAGCAGGGGCCTGGCGCCTTCCCGCCAGCAGGGCGCCGATGCGGCGCGCAAATTCCTCGGAGCGGAACGGCTTTAACAGGAAGTCATCGACACGGGCGGCAATGGCCGCTTGCAGCCGCTCGCGCTGCACTTCAGCGGTGACCAGCACAAACGGCACTTGCCCCAGTTTTGGATGGCTGCGCACGCGCTGCAGGAATTCCAGGCCGCTCATGCCCGGCATCGACCAGTCGCACAGAATCAACGTATAAGGCCACAAATCCAGCAGCCGCAGCGCATCGTCGGCGCTGCCGGCCGTGTGTACATTGGTGATGCCCATGCCTTTCAGCTGGTAGACAAGAATGTCGCGCATCGCGACGAAATCGTCGACCACCAGCACCATCTGGTTCGCCATAGCGCTCCTTATTTCCGTATTACGATGCCTGGTTTTCCATTTGCCTCATCAATATAACCCAGGGCGCCCGGGTATGGCCTGCCGATTTTGCCTGGTTGTGCAAGGAATGGGCGAACGTGCTGCGCGTGCGGAACAGTGGGCTGCGATCGCCGGCTGCGCGCCGCAAGCGGCTACGGCGCCAGGCAGCCCGGCGAGTGCGCCGACAACACGGAACAGGGAAGCACTGCTGAAACGACAACGCCACCCCGAAGGATGGCGTTGTTGTTGAAACTTGGTAGGCCGTGCGGGATTCGAACCTGCGACCAACGGATTAAAAGTCCGCTGCTCTACCAGCTGAGCTAACGACCCGAAGGGCCCGCATTATACGGACCCCGCTACGATCCTGCAAGGGATGGCGCGCCGCTTTGGAGCGGCATGTCTGTTTCACAAGCTTGTCATTTTTGCCCACTACAATCCGGCCCGATCTCAACCAGGCAAGGATTGCACATGAACCACCTCGTACGAACCGCCAGCGCCGCCGGCCTGCTGGCGGCGCTGGCCGGCTGCGGCAGCACGGAAAACCCGCTGCCCACCCTCGATGGCAAGGCTCCCATGGTCGTCGCGCACCGCGGCGCCAGCGGCGCGCTGCCGGAAGAAACCGTGGAAGCCTATGCGAAGGCCATCCAGATGGGCGCGGACGCGATCGAGCCGGACGTGATTTCCACGAAAGACGGCGTGCTGATCGCGCGCCACGACCCCAATCTCGCCTACAGCACCGACGTGGCGCAGCATCCCGAATTCGCCGCGCGCAAGCGCACCATGAACGTCGATGGCGAAATGCAGGAAGGGTGGTTTGCCAGCGACTTCACGCTGGCGGAAATCAAGACCCTGGGTGGCGTCTCGACCGATGCCGAGCGGCCGCAGGAATTCAATGGCAAATACCGCATCGCGACGATCCAGGAAATCATCGACATGATCAAGCAGAGCGGCCGCACCATCGCGCTCTACCCGGAAACCAAGAACCCGACCTTCCACCGCCAGCAAGGCGTGCCGCTCGAAGACAAGCTGCTGGCGCTGCTGTCCGCCGCCGGCTGGAGCGACCGCAGCGCGCCGGTCTATATCCAGTCGTTCGAGCCGGGCAGCCTGAAATACATGCGCGGCAAGGGTTCCACGTTGAAGATGGTGCAGTTGATCGATGCCGACGACGTCGACCTGAAAACCGGCAAGCTGACTTATGCGGCGCCATATGACCGGCCCTACGACTGGGCGCAGGCCGGCGACACGCGCCAGTTTTCCGCGATGGTGACGCCGGCCGGGCTGGCGGAAATCAAGACCTACGCCGACGGCATCGGTCCCTGGAAACGCTATATCGTCAGCGTCAAGGGCTCGCTGGGGGCGGACGGGAAAGTGGCCGACATCAATGGCGACGGCAAGATCAATGACGCCGATACCGTGACCTTGCCCGCTTCCACCCTGGTCGATGACGCGCACAAGGCTGGACTGTTCGTGCACCCGTACACGTTCCGCAATGAAAAGCGCCGCCTGGCCAGCGATTACAAGGGCGACCCCAAGGCGGAATACCGGCAATTTTTCGCGCTGGGGGTGGATGGCTTGTTCACCGATTTCGCCGATACGGCGCTGGAAGCGCGGGCGCAATTCCTGCAAGAACGTGGCCGTTGAGCAACTTTAAGCAACCATGGGCAACCATTACGTGTTATTCCTGATCGTTCCTGCGCCGCTTATGCCTACAATGGCTGGCAAGTAACAGGATGCGCCGCGCCAGCGGCGCCGGCGGAGGAAGATGCGATTGATCGAGTTCACCGGGCGCATGGGCGCCGCCCTGGCGGCGGCTGTCCAGGCCATTGCAATCTTGGCATGGACGCCGTCCGCCCGCGCGGTGGACGCCATTGAATTGCGCACGGCCGCGCAGCAGTCCACCGCGCCGAAATTCGTCCCGGTGGAAGGCGGCGCCGCCGGCCTGTGCGTCGATATCCACCGCGCCATTGAACGGGTCGATCCCGGCCTGCGCATCACCGGCGACCAGCAATGGCGGCCCTTGCCCCGGATGGAAGCGGAATTGCGCAGCGGCGTGCTCGACATCGGTTGCGGCCTGATGCGCAACCGCGACCGCGATGCCGACCTGGTGTACGTGGAACCGGCCCTGTTCGTCGTGTCCTACCACCTGGTGGCGCGCGCCGACGATCCGGTCATGATCGAGTCGTGGGACGACGTGCGCGGGTTGGGCGACAAGGGCATCGTGCTGGCCATCCATGGCTTTGGCCATGTGGCGCGCCTGAAGGAACTGGGCGGACTGGCAATCGATTCCGGCGCCATCGATGCGGCCACCAACCTGCGCAAGCTGCTGGCCGGACGCGGCCGATTTTATTACCACCGCTCGCCCGGCATTGCATCGGAAATCCGCAAGGCTGGGCTGGACGGCAAGGTGCGCGTGCTGCCGGCCATGATGGATTTGCAGCGCTTTTACATGATGGCCGGCCGCCACGTGCCGGCCACCGTCGTGGCGCGGCTGAACCGCGCGCTGGCGCAGCTCGAAGCCAGCGGCGAATTGAAGCGCCTGTTCAGCAAGTGGTATGACGATCTGCCGCCGGACTCGCCGTTGCCCCGGCTGGTGCTGGACTGACGGTCGACCACCGCGCCGCCGGCCTTGCACCGCCGCTGTTGACTGCGCGCTTGCGCGCTGCAGCGCCGTACCGCGCGCGGCGCTTCGTTGCCACCCTCACTGCCGTTAATACAACGCTCCGGTAACGCTCCGTTCTCCACCCTTGGCTGAACCGTGGCGCGCCGTGCATACTGTAGCCATGGGCAGCCGCGCTGCCGCCACCGGTCACCCCTATGCCGTTCGATACTGTCCGCTTCCGATTCCGCAGCCTGGCAACCCTGGCCTCGCTGGTTGCGCTTGCCGCGCCGGCCGCGCCGCTGCAGCCCGCGCCCGGCTTTGCCGATGCGGTGCTGGGGCGCTGGAACCTGACCGTGACCGGCAAGGATGGTGTGGCCTATCCGAGCTGGTTCGATATCCGCCTGCGCAAGGAAACCGAATTGATGGCCACCATGGTGGGCCGCTTCGGATCGTCGCGCCACGCCACGGAAGTCGACTACAGCGGCGGCAAGCTGGTGCTGCGGGTGCCGCGCCAGTATGAGAAAGACACGGCCGACCTGGTGTTCGACGGCGCGCCGGCCGGCGACCGCATGAGCGGCACCACGGTCGACGAGGACGGCGTCGCGCTGTCGTGGGTGGCGCAGCGCGCGCCGGTCCTGCCGCGCAAGGCGAACCTGCGCTGGAGCCGGCCGGTGGAAATGTTCAATGGCCGCAACCTCGAAGGCTGGCGCGCGCAGCAGCCGGCGTCGCAACCTTGCTGGAAAGTCGAGAAGGGGATATTGACCAACAGCGCCGCCTGTACCAACCTGATCAGCGACACCCTGCTGGGCGACTTCAAGCTGCGCATGGAATTCATGTCGGTGGCCGGCGGAAACAGCGGCGTGTACCTGCGCGGGCGCTACGAAGTGCAACTGGGCGACGCGTACGGCATGCCGCCCGATCCGCTGCGCATGGGCGCCATCTATGGCCACCTGCGGCCGCAGCAGAACGCGTCGCGCAAGCCGGGCGAGTGGCAGGTGCTGGAAGTGGCGCTGAGCGGCCGCTTCGTGACGGTCACGCTCAATGGCGTCACCGTCATCGACAACCAGGAAATCCCCGGCATCACCGGCGGCGCGCTGGACAGCCGTGAAAGCGACAAGGGACCGCTGATGCTGCAGGGCGACCATACGCCCATCATGATCCGCAAGATCAGCGTGGCGCGCGCCGTGGAATAACGATATAAATAAATAAATAAACTAAATGCTCCGGCAGGGGCGTGCTAGCATGGGCCGGAACCGTTAACCAAGGAGCGCCCCGTGTCCCATCCCGTCCTGATCGTCCCCGGCATCGGCAATTCCGGCCCCGAACACTGGCAAAGCCGCTGGCAACAGCGTGATCCCTCATACGTGCGTGCGCCGTTTGCCGACTGGGATGCGCCGGACCGGCGCGACTGGGTGGCCACGCTGGACGCCACGCTGCGCGCGCTGGGCCCGGAGACCGTGATCGTTGCGCACAGCCTGGGCACGCTGGCGGTGGCGCATTGGGCGGCCCAATATGGCGCGCGCGGCGAACGGCCGCCGGTGGCCGCGGCGCTGCTGGTGGCGGTGCCCGATCCCGACGGCCCGCAATTCCCGGCGCAGGCGCGCCATTTCAAGCCGCTGCCGTTGCAGCCGCTGGGCTTCCCATCGGTGGTGGTGGCCAGCGACGACGATCCCTACGGCAGCGCGGCCTATGCCGCCGCGGTGGCGCAGGCGTGGGGCAGCCGCTATGCGCCGGTGGGCGCACTCGGACATATCAACGCGGCCAGCTGGCTCGGTGACTGGGAACAGGGCAGGGCGCTGTTCGATACCCTGTTGCAGGACATCGGGCAGCCGGCATAGCCAGGCCACGCTGGCAGCCTGCCATCAAGGACGCGGGCCGTGGACAGCGCCGCAAAGCGCCCAGGCGGAATCCCTTGGCCCGGTCCGAACCGCTTGGCGGCAAGGCCACGGGCGCCTGGGACTGCGCCATGAAAAACGCCGCGCACCAGGCGCGGCGTCTTGTTTGCTGTGGCGGAGTTCAGGCGCGGCTGGCGTACCCTGCGGCCATGATGGTTTCATGCACGCCGGACAGCACGGCGCGGGTTTCATAAGCGCCCGGCAGCGGTTCGTCCAGCATCAGCACGCAGGCCGTGGCCATCATCAAGCCTTCCACCATGCCGACGCGCGGGGTTTCCGACGGCTGGTTCAGCGCGGCGCTGGCCAGCGAGTCGTACATGATGAAGTATTTCTTGTTGCGCTTGCGTGCGCGGTCGGCGCTGCGCATCAGTGCGCGGCGCAGGATATCCTGCTGTGTCGGGCAAGGATCGGTAGCGAACAACACCAGTTCCAGCTGGCCGTGACGCTCGATGTCGTCGGGGAGGCTGGCATGGCTTTCGCCATGGGGGATTTTTTCGCTGAGCATCAGGCCAGTGGATATACTGGCCAGGATCCGTATCATCATTCAGTTCTCCGGGGTCTGGGGATAACGTGAACGCAAGAGTACACCAAAGAGACGCGTGCAAAATACGCACATTGTCACATCGACCGCATGCAACTACACATTTGATTGTCGGATTGTCAGCATTGCCTGCGCGGCGCGTCAACCGGGCGGCGCGGTCCACTCTTTCGCCAGCAGCCTGACCTGCTGTAATACTGCTTCTTTGGCAACGTCGGGCCGCTTGCCGCTGCGCCACGCCACCATCAATTCCCAGTCCCAGCGCGGCAGGTCCGACAACGCCAGCCGCAGCAGTTGCCCAGTGCGCAGCAGGCGCGCCGCCGCCATTTCCGGCATAAACGTGAGGAAGCCGTGTTCCAGCGCGAGCTCCAGCGCCGCGCTCGATGGCTGGATGGTGTGGATCGGTTGCGGCGCCGTGCGGTGCGCGCGCAGCAGCGCGATCAGCGTGTCGCAGTCCGGCCCCCAATATTGCGGCGCCAGTTGCGCATTTGCCACATCGGCCAGGGTGCGGGCGTGCGCCAGCGGGTGGCCGCGCCGCACCACCGCCACGATCGGCGACAGGCACAGCCGCTCCAGGCGGATGCCGGCCACGGCCGGGCAATTCAGCACGAAGCCCAGTTGCGCATGCCCGGTCAACAGCATGTCCATGATGATGGGCGAGTGGTCGGTGGTGCAGCGGATTTCCAGCGGCGAGTTCACCAGCGCCGGCAGCAGCGCGCCGTACACGGTCGACGCCAGCGACGGCAGGCATGCCAGCGTGACATGCGGCAGCGCGGGGGCGCCGCGCACGGCCTGCCTGCCGGCGTCGAGCGCGGCCAGCGCATCGCGCGCGGCCGGCGCAAACGCCGCGCACGCCTCGGTCGGCGTGGCGCCGCGCCGGTGGCGGTGGAACAGTTGCGCGCCCACGTGTTCTTCCAGCGCGCCGATGCGCTGGCTCACCTGCGGCTGCGACCAGCGCCGCCGCGCGGCCGCCTGGCTGAAGCTGCCGCACTCCACGATTTCCAGCATCAGGCGCAAGTCGTCGAAATCGATAGCCATAAAAAAATCGAATAGAAATTATTTTAGTATTATGGATTCTATTATGGCTGACGGTTCCCTACCATGGCAGTTCAACAGGGAGGCGGTCATGCGGGGTGCGCAACGGGCAAGGAAGCTGGGCAAGCGTTTTATCGTGGTCGACCATGTGCTGGCGGTGGCCGGCTTTTACCTGGTGTTCCCCATGATCGCGCTGCGCTTCGTCGACCAGCTGGGCTGGGCCGCCGCCGCGGTCGGCCTGGCGCTGGGCGCGCGCCAGGTGGCGCAGCAGGGACTGGCGCTGGTGGGCGGCTCGCTGTCGGACCGCTATGGCGCCAAGCCGCTGGTGGTCGCCGGCATGCTGTTGCGGGCCGCGGGTTTTGCGATGCTGGCGTATGCCGGCAGCCCGTCGCACCTGCTCATTTCCTGTGTGCTGTCGGGGCTGGGCGGCAGCCTGTTCGAACCGGCGCGCGGCGCGCTGGCCGTGAAGTTGACGCGGCCCGCCGAGCGCAATGGTTTCTATGCTTTGCTGATGACGCTCGAAGGCGCGTGTTCGGTCTCGGGCGCGCTGCTGGGCACCTGGCTGCTGGCGCTGGATTTCCGCTGGGTGGCGTTGGGCGGGTGCGCGGTGTTCGCATGCATTGCGCTGCTCAATGCGCTGCTGTTGCCGGCCTACCGCGTGGCGGCGCCAGGCACCGGCGCGCTGGCCGCGCTGCGCACGCCGCTGGCCGACAAGCCCTACCTGCTGCTGGTGCTGGCCCTGAGCGGCTATTACGTGCTCAACGTGCAGCTGATGATGCTGTTGCCGGTGCTGGTGACCAGCGTGGCCGGCACCCCGCGCGCGGTGGCGTGGATGTACGGCATGGACGCGGCGCTCTCGCTCCTGCTGCTGTATCCGCTGGCGCGGCTGGGCGCGCGCTACCTGACCGAACAGGCGCGCCTGCTGTGCGGGCTGGGCGTGATGACGGCCGCGCTGGCGTGCGTGCCGCTGGCCCGCGGCGTGGCGCCGCTGTTTGGCGTGGTGGCGCTGTTTTACCTGGGCTTGCTGGTGGCGGAACCGGCGCGCGAGACGCTGGTGGCGCGCTTTGCCCGCCCGTCGGCGCGCGCCAGCTACATGGGGCTGGGACGTATCGGACTGGCGCTGGGCGGCTTGCTGGGCTACGTGGCGGGAGGCTGGCTGTCCGACAGCAGCCGCGCGCTGCACGCGCCGGCGCTGCCATGGCTGGTCTTGAGCGCCGTTGGCGGCGCCACGTGGCTGGTGCTGGCCTGGCAGTTCCGGAGCCGGGCGGCGGGTGCGCCGCTTGCCGCGGCGTAGACAGGCGCTGTCGCGGATCGGCCGCAGCGGCGCAGTAAAAGCTGTCATTTTGCCCAGCCGTGTGTATGCTGTTAAAGGTATCCGAGGTATTTCAGGCATCGCAGACAGGGAGGCGATATGCGGCTGAACCATGGTCCCATGACGTGCACCGCGAAACCGCAATGGCTGGCCGTGCTGGCGCCGGCGCTGGCCTGCCTGGCCGTGGCCAGCGGCATGGTGTGCGCGCAGGAAGCCGCGTCGCGCGAAGTCCACGTCGGCATGGGCTTGCCGAAGCCGCCCTACATCATGGAATCGGGTACGGCGGGGATCGATTACGAAATCGCGAAACAGGCCCTGGCGGCGGGCGGCTTCCAGATAGTGGGGCACATGCTGCCGCAAACCCGCGCGCTGGCCATGCTGCGCGCCGGCCAGCTCGATGGCATGCTGTCGATCACGGAAGGCATCGGCGGCCAGGATTTTTTCACGGACAATTATGTCGTCTACCAAAACGTGGCAACCACCCTCGCGCGCCGCAACCTCAAGCTGAACCAGATCGAAGACCTGGCCAATTATTCGGTGGCCGCGTTCCAGAACGCCAGCCTGGTGCTGGGCGACCGTTACAGCCTGGTGGTCAGCAGCCATGCCGATTACCGCGAATTGCCGACGCAGATCACGCAAAACAAATTGCTGTTCATGGGGCGGGTCGACGTGGTGGTCGGTGACCGGCTGATTTTCAACTATTACATCGACAAGATGGAAACGCCGATCGACGCGCGGCAAGCCGTGACGTACCACCGGATTTTCCCGGAAAGCCCGCGCAAGGCCGTGTTCCGCGACGCGCGCATACGGGACGCCTTCAATGCCGGCTTGAAGGCCATCCGCGCCAATGGCGCCTACGATGCGATCGTGAAGCAATATATCGGCGCGCGGCCGTGAGGGCCGTCAGCGCAGCAGTATCGCGTAGCGCCATCACCGCCGGCTGTCCGCCTTGGTGCCCGCCTTACTGTCCGTATTGGCCGCGCCGCTGGCGCGCGCCAGGCTGGAACGCGCGCCGGCGACCGCCTGCAGGCGTTCCTGCAAATATGTGCTCAGGCGCGGATGCTGGCTGAACGCCACGTTGAAGCGGATGTGGCGGTCGGGCGCGTCGCTGGCGGAAAACGCCGCGCCGCGCATCAGCAGGATCTTGTTGCGGAACGCATCCTGCACCAGCAAGTCCACGTCCAGGCCATCGGGCATCGTGCCCCACAGGAAAATGCCGGCGTCGCCCGGCTGCTCGAACAGCACGCCCGCCGCGCTCAGCTGGCGCGTGCTGGCGTTGCGCGCGTTGATGATCTTGCGCTGCAGGCGCTCCAGGTGCTTGCGCAGGTTGCCGGCGCTGAGCACTTCGAGCAGCACGTATTCATTGAGCGCCGGCGTGGTCATGATGGAGTGGATCTTGGTGCGCATCAGTGCCTTGAGCAGCGCCGGCGCCGCGGCCAGGTATCCCATGCGCAGCGCGGGGCTCAGCGACTTGCAAAAGCTCGAATAGTAAATCACGCCATCGAGCCCGGACAGCGACGCCAGGCGCGTGCTGTGCGCTTGCTGGAAGTGGCCGTGCACGTCGTCCTCGGCAATCAAAAAACCGTAGCGCTGCGCCAGCATCAGCACCTTGTGCAGGTTGGCCGCGCTGCTGCTCCAGCCGGTTGGGTTGTGCAGCGCGGTCTGCACGAACAGCAGGCGCGGGCGGTGTTCGCGGCAGGCCGCTTCCAGCGCATCGAGGTCCAGGCCGTCGGGACGGCGCCGCACCGGGACCAGCCGCACGCCATCCTGGCGCAGCCGGCCGAACATCAGGAAGTAGCCCGGGTCTTCCACCAGCACCGTGTCGCCCGGCTGCAGCAGGGTGCGGCAAATCAGGTCGATCGCATGGGTGCTGCCGAACGTGGTCAGGACGTGGCTGGCGTCGGCGGCAATGCCAATACCGCGCAACTGCAGCGCGATATGTTCGCGCAGTTCCGGCAAGCCCTGGGGCGGGCAGCGCGACGCCATGCCGGCGGCGCTGCGGCCCAGCGCGCGCTGCAGCGCGGCGGCCGGCACCGCGTCCTGCAGCCAGGCCGGCGGCAGCGCGCCGCTGCTCGCTTGCAGCACCCCGGCGCGCAAGTCGTTGGCCTGCTGCACCAGCCACACGGGTTCCTGTTCCTCGCCTGCTTCGAGCGCGGCTTCGTCGGGCGCCGCGCCGCCGGCGTCGGGCCGTGTACAGACGAAGAAGCCGGCCGTGCCGTGGGTATCGATGACGCCCGCCGCGACCAGCCGGTCATACGCCGTCACGACGGTATTGGCGCTGACGGCCAGCTCGGTGGCCAGTTGCCGTATCGACGGCAGCCGCGCGCCCGGCGGCAGCGCGCGGCTGTCGACCAGCTGGCGCAGCCGGGTTTCGATTTGCCGCGACAGGGCAACGGAGGAAGATCGATCAAGGGGAAACATGACCGCAGTCTAGCGTAAAAACAGCAGGGCCAGGACCAGCAGCACCGCGCCCATCGCCAGGTTGAAGCGGCGCTGCGTGAGGGGATTGGTCAGCCAGCGGCGGATCGATACGCCGAACAGCGCCCACATGGCGTTGCACGGCGCGCCCACCATCGCGCCGATGCCGGCCACCAGCATGGCGCTGGCCAGCGTATCGTGCCCGGCCGGCATGAAGACCGAGGCAATGGTGATGGAGCGCAGCCAGCTCTTGGGATTGAGCGCCTGGAAGGCCGTCGCCTGGGCAAACGTTACCGCCCGCGGCGCCGCGCCGCCGGCGCCGGTTGCCTGGCTGAGTTTCCACGCGAGGAACACCAGGTACAGCGCGCCGGCCACGCGCAACAGTTGCTGCGTCCATGGGTACGCTGTAAACACGCTGCCGAGTCCCACGCCCACCAGCAGCGTTTGCGCGAACAGGCCGCACTGGATGCCCAGGATCACGGGCAAGGCGCCACGGCCGCCATGGTTGGCGCCGGTCATGGCCAGCATCACATTGTTCGGGCCCGGCGTGGCCGACATCACGAAGCAATAGCTGATCAGGGGCAGGAATTCATTCATGGCGCGCATCCGTAACGTGGAAATGGCTCCAGTCTAGGAATGCCGCGCGGGGCGGACAAGGCACAAGGGCGGGTGCCGGTGACGATGCTGTATCAGTGCGGCGATGGTGACAGTGGCGCGGATGCCGGGAAAGCGGACGCAAAAAAGGCTTACGCGCCGAAGCGGGTAAGCCTGATCTGTTACTGCGGTATTCGTGGTAGGCCGTGCGGGATTCGAACCTGCGACCAACGGATTAAAAGTCCGCTGCTCTACCAGCTGAGCTAACGACCCGAAGGGCCCGAATTATACGGGCCTTGCCGCGATCGTGCAAGGCCCGCGCCATCGGCGGTGCATTTGCGCTAGCATGTAGCATGGAAGAAAAACGCTGCCCCGAAAAATGCTGCCCTTTGTGCGGCCGGCCGCTCGGCATGGAAAACATCGACCGCCACCACCTGATCCCGAAAACCTTCAAGGGCAAGGAGCAGTACGACATCCACAAGATTTGCCACCGCAAGATCCATTCGGTGCTGACCGAGCGCGAATTGCTGCATCACTACCACACGTGGGAAGCGCTGCGCGCCCATCCCGACATCAAGACCTTCATCGACTGGGTGGCGCGCAAGCCGCCCGGGTTTTATACGCGCACGGCGACATCGTCCGGCAAGCGCCGCTGATTTGCGGTAGATTGCCGAACCATGACGACTCCCCCGACCACCGAACGTGAAATCCGCGCCATCTACTTTGGCATGATGGTGTTGCTGGGCCTTTCCGCCCTGGACCAGAGTATCGTGGCCACCGCCCTGCCGCGCATCGTGGCTGAACTGGGCGGCATGGCGCATTTGTCGTGGGTGGTGACGGCGTACGTGCTGGCGTCCACCGCCACCATGCCGCTGTACGGCAAGCTGGCCGACCAGTTTGGCCGCCGGCCCGTGATCTTTGCCGCCATGGCGGCGTTCCTGGCCGGGTCCGTGCTGTGCGGGCTGGCGCAGGACATGACGCAGCTGGTGGCGTTCCGCGCCTTGCAGGGCATCGGGGCAGGGGGCTTCATGCCGCTGGCGCAAATCGTGATTGCCGACGTGGTGCCGCCGGCCGAACGCGGCAAGCGCATGGGCCTGGTGCCGGTCGTGTTTGCCGTCACCAGCATCCTGGGCCCGGTGCTGGGCGGCCTGATTACCGATGCGCTGTCGTGGCACTGGATTTTCTACGTCAACCTGCCGCTCGGCGCCGCCGCGTTCTACGTGATTGCGCGTACCCTGCGCGCGGGCAGCCAGGGGCCGGCGCACAGCATCGATTACCTCGGTTCCGTGCTGATGACGGGCGCCATCACGTCGGCGCTGCTGGTGCTGGCGCTGGGCGGCACGGAATGGGCGTGGGATTCCGCCCAGGTCGCGCTGTGCGCCGCGCTGGCCGTGGCAGGCGCCGCGTGGCTTGCGCTGCACGTGCGGCGCGTGCCGGAACCGGTGCTGCCGCCGGACCTGTTCCACAGCCGCGTGTTCAACCTGGGCAGCGTGGTGATGGCGCTGACGTTCATGGGTTTGATGGGATCGTCGGTGTTTTTCCCGCTGTTCTTCCAGCTGGTGATGGGCCTGAGCCCGGCGAAGTCGGGCCTGATGACGGTGGCCATGATGGCCGGCATGATCATCTCGTCGCCGCTGGGCGGGCGCTGGCTGTCGCGCACCGGCAATTACAAGAAGCCGCAAGTGCTGGGATTGTCGGCCGCCATGGTGGCGTTTGCCGTGTTGGGATGGGGCGTGGCGCACAGCGCCGGCTACCTGGTGATCGAACCGGCGATTTTCCTGCTGGGCGCCGGGCTGGGGCTGGTGATGCCGAACATGACGGTGGCCGTGCAGAACGCGCTGCCGCTGGCGCGGCGCGGCGTCGGCACCGCCATGCTGACGTTTTTCCGCTCACTGGGCGGCTTGCTGGGCGTGACCGGTTCCGGCGCCATGCTGACGCACGCCTTGCACACGCACGGCCTGCAGGCCGCGGCGGTCCTGCCCGGCACGGTGCTGCCGGCCGCCACGGTGGCGGTGTACCGGCAGGCGATCGCCGGCGTCTTCACCGGCGGCGCCGTGATGGTGATGCTGGGATTGGCGGCCCTGCTGTTCCTGCCGCAATTGCCGCTCGAAGGCCACGCCGCCGCCCGTCCGTGAGCGGCTGGCAGGTCAGCCGCGCGCCGGAATGTTCAGGCCGCGCGCCACGGCCGGCCGTTCGACGAACTTGCCCAGCACCCGCTGCACGTTGGTGAACTGGTCGAAGCCCACCAGTTCTCCCGCGCCATAGAAATTCACCAGGTTGCGTATCCACGGGAAGGTGGCGATGTCGGCGATCGTATACTGGTCGCCCATGATCCACTCGCGTCCCTGCAGCCGCTGTTCCAGCACGCCCAGCAGGCGCTTGGCTTCATTGACGTAGCGGTCGCGCGGGCGCTTGTCTTCATACTCCTTGCCGGCGAACTTGTGGAAGAAGCCGACCTGGCCGAACATCGGGCCAATGCCGCCCATCTGGAACATCAGCCACTGGATGGCTTCATAGCGGCCGGCGGCGTCCTTCGGCAACAGTTGGCCGGTCTTTTCCGCCAGGTACAGCAGGATCGCGCCGGATTCGAACAGCGGCAGCGGCTTGCCGTCCGGGCCGTCCGGGTCGAGGATGGCGGGAATTTTATTGTTCGGGTTCAGCGACAGGAATTCCGGCGACATCTGGTCATTCGTGTCGAAGCTGACCAGGTGCACTTCGTATGGCAGCCCGGTTTCTTCCAGCATGATGGACACCTTGACGCCGTTGGGCGTCGGCAGCGAATACAGTTGCAGGCGGTCAGGGTGCAGGGCGGGCCATTTGGCGGTGATGGGGAAGTCGGACAGTGTGCTCATGGTATCGATAATCCGTGTTGGCGATGACGGATTATCATGCAAACCGGGTTTGCCTGCAGGCGCTGGAATCGTGCGGCCCCGAGGATGCTGTTTTGCTAACCTGATGCGCTGTGGTTTTTTTGGGGGAATGCGATGACAGGCAATCGACGTGGATGGATAGCGCGGCGTGCGCGGCTGGCGGCGCTGGCGCTGGTGGGCACGGCAGCATGGCCGGCGCAGGCGCAATGGCTGGGGCAGGACTACGCCACCTATGGCGCGCCGCTCAGCAGCTTCATGCACAGTTCCATGGTCAACAACCTGACCATGATCCAGGCCGCGGAGCAGTCGGCAAAGGACGAGCAGCGCCGCGGCGGGAAGGATGGCCGGACGGCAGACAGGACGGGTGGCAATGCACGGGACGGCGGGACGGCGTCCGGGCGCGCGCCGGCGGCACTGGCGCTGCGGGCCGATGCGCCGCCGGCCGTGCAGCGCAACGCGGCCGGCCTGGCGCAACACTTTCCACCCGAACAGCGGGCCACGATGACCCGGGCGTTTGCCGACAGCATGGGCGTGTGGGCCCAGCTGGAAGCCAAGCTGGGATTGCCGCGCAACGACGTGGGCGGCGCGCTCGCGGCATTTTTGGTCGGCAATTACATGGTCATGACGGGCAAGGAAGTGTCGGACGAGGAATTCGGCGCCGTGGTCGAGCAGTTGCGGCGCCAGCCGTCGCTGCACAAGATCCTGGGCGGGCAAAGCCCGGCCGCCCTGCGCAACCTGTACGAACAAAGCGCGATGACGGGCACCTTCATGGCGCTGGCCTACAAGTCGGGCCAGGCCAATCCGCCGCCGCCCGCGCAGCAGGCCAACCTGCGCCAGGCGGCGCGGGAAAACCTGCGGACCGTGGGCCTGGATCCCGACCGGCTGCACATCGGCATGCGCGGCATCAGCATGGGCGAGTGACCGACCGGCGGTTTTCAGTCCCGTTCCCCGCGAACCGATGCACATTGACAACAAATAAATTGCCAATGTCGCTTGCAAAGAGTAAGGTGGAGAGCGTCGACACAAAAAATGTTGTAGTTTTGCAATGAAAACCTTGTCTTGCCGGCCATGTCCGGCCCTGCGTTTGGCCGCCAGTACCTTGTTACTGTTGGTTGCACCGCATATGGATGCGCAAGCCGCGGCCTTGCCGGACGAGGAAGACATGGCGCTCTACAGCATGAGCAAATCCACCATCAGCCTGGCCACGGGTTCGCAGCAGTTGCTGCGCCGCGCGCCGGCCGTGGCCACGGTCATCACGGCCGACGACATCGCCGCCACCGGCGCCACCGATTTGAACGACGTGCTGGAAACCGTGCCGGGGTTGCACGTAACGCGCGCGGCCACCATCCATCCCGCCAATTACATGATCCGCGGCATCGGCGGAGGTGGTCCCAGCAACCCGCAAGTGCTGGTGCTGTTGAACGGCATGCGCATGACCACGGACTTCAATGGCGACAAGGGCAATATGTGGAGCAGCTTCCCGCTGACCAACGTGGCCCGCATCGAAGTGATCCGCGGCCCGGGTTCCGCGCTGTACGGGGCGGACGCATTTGCCGGCGTCATCAACATCATCACGAAGACCGCCGACCAGATGCAGGGCTTGCGCACCGGCGTGATTGCCGGCTCGTTCCGTTCGCTCGATGGCTGGCTCGAATATGGCAACAATGAAGGCCCGGTCGGCATTGCCGCCTATGTGCAACTGGGCACCACGGCCGGCGCCCGTTCCCGCATCGAGGCCGATGGGCAAACCCTCAATGACCGCCGCTTCGGCACCCGGGTCAGCCTGGCGCCAGGCAGCATGAGTTTGTCGCATGACGCCTTCGACGCCAGCCTGGAACTGACCTATAAAAACTGGCGCTGGCGTAACAGCGTCAAATGGCGCGGCAATGTCGGCACCGGTTCCGGCGTCAACGCCGCGCTCGACCCGCACCACCGCGCGCAAAGCGGCAACGCCATCACGGACCTGTCGTGGAACGACCATGATTTCGCCGACAACTGGGGCCTGGGCGCTTCGCTCAGCTACATGTTCTTCACCGAGCAATCGCCGGACGGACTGGGACTGTTCCCGCCGGGCGCGCGCATCGGACCCAACCTGTTCCCGGACGGGATGATCGGCGGACCATTCCGCTGGGAGCGCAACCTGCGTTCGTCGCTGTTTGCCACGTACAGCGGCTGGCGCCAGCATTTGCTGCGGGTAGGTGTCGGGCATGACGACATGTTCCTGTACAAGGTGCACACCTTCAAGAACTTCATGCTGACGCCGGCCGGGGTGCCGGTGCCCACCGGCCCGGTCATGAATTACGACGCGATCCAGCCGCACATCAAGCCGCAGCGCCGCAACGTCGACTACGTGTACGTGCAGGATGAATGGCAGTTCGCACCCGACTGGGCGCTGACGGCCGGCGTGCGGCATGACCGCTACTCGGATTTCGGCGGCACCACCAATCCGCGCCTGGCCGTGGTGTGGGACGCCAGCCTGGACGTCACGGTCAAGCTGCTGCATGGCCGCGCGTTCCGCTCACCGAGCTTCAACGAACTGTTCGGCATCAACCCCGTCAATAACGGCAATCCCGACGTGCGGCCGGAAAAAATCGCCACCGCCGAAGGCGCGGTGTCGTGGCAGGTGCGTCCGGATTTGAACCTCAACGTCAGCCTGTTCCGCTATTCGATGACCGACATCATCCGCACCGTGGCCAATCCGGCGCCCGCGCCGGGCGCCAGCTACCGCAACGTGGGCAGCGTCAAGGGCCATGGCGGCGAAGTGGAACTGGTGTGGGACATCGGCCGCGACGTGCGCTGGGAAGCCGGCTACGCGCTGCAGCACGCGGTGGACCGCGCCTCGGGACAAGACCCCGGCTACGCGCCGCGGCAGCACGCCACCAGCCGCCTGGACTGGCGCTTTGGTCCGGACTGGCACATCACGCCGCAACTGAACTGGGTGGCGGGCCGCCGCCGCGGACCCGGCGATGCGCGCACGCCGATTGCCGATTACAAGACGTTTGACGCCACGCTGACGCACCACGCGCCGGGCGGCTGGACCGTGTCCGCCACCGTGCGCAACCTGTTCAACGCCGACGCGCGCGAACCCAGCACGGCGCCCGGCCTGGCGCTGCCTTACGATATTCCGGTCTACCCGCGCGGCCTGGCCGTGCAGCTGAGCGGCAAGTGGTGACGCCGTGCGCCGCTGCACGGCGCTTCGCATCGGGTGGAACCCACCGGTCTCCCACGTTACTGCACGCACGCTGTCATACCCCGATCGATACGCGCCACTGCTGGCGCGTGGTGAAGTAGCGCTCCACGCGGTTCAGCCATGCCGGCGCGTGGCGGTCGGTGCTCCATTCATCGAGCATGGCGTTGACTTCCTGCCGCACCGCGTCCGGCAAATCGATCGGGTTGCGCATGTCCGTCAACACCGCGTGCACCAGCCGGTAGCCGGCAATGCGCAACGCGAAACGCACCAGTGAAAAGCCCGGATGCACGGCACGCACGCCCTTGTCGGCCAGCCGCAGCGTGGCCAGCGCGGCGCCGAACAGCAGGCGCGCCGGCCAGCTGTAACGCTGGTGCAATCCCAGCTGGCGCGCCGTGGCGTCGCTGCACAGGTGGCGCACCAGCAGCGCGCAGGCCGGGCGCAGCCACGGATGGGCGACGGATTTTTCTATCGTGTCGACCAGCGCGCCGCCCAGCAGCGGACGCGTATCGCGGCCCTGCAGGCGCGCGCCGGCGCGCTGCCGCAGGCGGGCGAACAGGCGCTGCGCGTCGTCCATGGTGTGGGCCAGCAGGGCGTCGCCGACGCCGAGCAGTGACCCCACCACATTCCAGAGGTGCAGGTACGCCAGTTCATCGGCGGCAGGCAGTCCGAGCCCCAGGCGCCGCAGGCTGCGCAGGTAGACGTAGCCGAACGTCAGCAGCGTATAGCTTTGCTCTTCCTGGTTGCATGGCACGCCGTCGCGCGCCACGTTCCAGCCGTGGCGCCAGGCGCGCTCGAACGGCGGCGCGCCGGTGCGCTGTTCCAGCGGCGGCATCACGGCGGGATCGCCGGCCAGCGCCCGCGGGTCGCCGCGCAGGAACAGGTGGCGCATGGCGGCGTGCACCAGGCGCGCCTTGAGCACCTTGCTGCGCCCGGCGCCGCCAGGCTTGGACAGCCCACCCGGCATGAGTACCGACAGGATCATGGCGGAAGTGGCGCGGATGCGCTGGTCGGTGGCTTGCTCCAGGTTGCCCGTGACATGCAGCAGCGAGGCGATGTCGGGCGCCGCATAGACTTCCGGCAGCGAGGCGCAGAAAAACAGCACACACGACATCACGCCGCCTTCGCGGAACAGCTGCTCCGCGCGCGCGATTTTTTCCGGTTCGGCCCATGGCGGCAGCGCGTCGCACGCGGCCAGCGCGGGCGCCAGTGGAGCTCCGGGTGTCGCGCGCATGGCCGCCAGCGCCCCATTGTCGGTGAGCGGGCGCAGCATGCCCAGCACCTGGTGCAGCGCCGTGACGCCGGCGGGCATGGCGGCCGCCGTGGCGCGTGCAACGCTGTCACCCGAGCCGCCAGTCGCGTCGCCAGGAATGCCGCCGGCAACACTGCTGTCCGTATGGCCAGGCCGGGGGCGGGCGGCATGGGCAGCCATCCCGCCGACCGCGTGACGGGACGGAGCGCTGGCCGCACCGGGCTGCGGAGGCGTCAGCGCCACCAGCGCCAATATGGCCTGGTCCGCCGCCTGGTCTCCCAGCCGCAGATGGCGGTCCAGCTGGGTGTCATCCCATTGGGCGCCATCGCGGCCCGGTGCCGGATTGCGCCGGCTGCGCTGCGCAGCGCCGGACGGGGGGGGGGGCGGGGGCCCCCCCGGCGCGGCCCCCCCCCCGCCGGGGGCGG
>CBIHOX010000004.1:0-98287 GCA_966211685.1 uncultured Pseudoduganella sp. | reverse complement strand
GCACGTAGATGCGGTTGGGCGAGACGCAAGTCTGGCCGCCGTTGCGGAATTTCGCCGCCATCAGGCCATTCACCGCGGCATCGATGTCGGCGTCGTCGAAGACGATGAATGGGGCGTTGCCGCCCAGTTCCAGCGAAAGGCGCTTCAGGGTGTCGGCCGATTCGCGCGCCAGGTGCTTGCCCACCGCGGTCGAGCCCGTAAACGTGATCTTGCGCACGCGCGGATCGACCAGCCAGGCGTCGACCACGTCCTTGACGCCTTCGCGCGACGAGGTGACGATGTTCAGGACGCCGGGCGGCACACCGGCTTCCTCGGCCAGTTTCACCAGCGCCAGCGCTGTCAACGGCGTGTCTTCGGCCGGCTTGGCCACCACCGTGCAGCCGGCGGCCAGCGCCGGGGCGATCTTGCGTGCAATCATCGCCAGCGGGAAGTTCCACGGCGTGATGGCGGCCACCACGCCCACCGGTTCCTTCACCACCATCAGCTTGCGGCCGCGCACCTGTTCGGGAATGATGTCGCCATAGGAACGCACGGTTTCCTCGGCGAACCATTCCACATACGACGCGCCATAGGCGACTTCGCCGCGCCCTTCGGCCAGCGGCTTGCCCTGTTCGCGCGAAATGATTTTCGCCAGGTCGTCGGCGTGTTCGAGGATCAGCGCATGCCAGCGCTTGAGGATGCGGGCGCGGTCGCGCGCCGGCACCGTGCGCCAGCCGTCAAACGCGTTATGGGCGGCAACGGCCGCCATGCGGGCATCCTCGGCGCCGCTGTCGGGGACGGCGGCGAAGGCCTCGCCGGTGGCCGGGTCGGTGACGTCGTAGCGTTGTTCGCCGATGGCGTGGCGCCATTTGCCGTCGATGTAATTCTGCTGCTTCAGCAGGTCGGCGCGGGTCAGTGTCAGTGTCAGTGGCATGGTCGTGGTTCCTGGTGGGGTCAGTCGTTGGAAGAAGCGTGGGCGGCGGCACCGGCGCCGCGCATGACGGCGGCGGCAATGGCCTGGCCCATTTCCGTGGTCGAAGCGGTGCCGCCCAGGTCCGCCGTGTGCGGGCCTTCGGTCAATACCTGCCCGATCGCCGCCAGGATCGCGTCATGCGCCTGGCGTCCGGCCGTGCCGCGCCGGTCGAGGAAATCCAGCATCATGGCGCCAGACCAGATCATGCCGATCGGGTTGGCGATGTTCTTGCCATAGATGTCCGGCGCCGAGCCGTGCACGGGTTCGAACAGCGACGGGAAGGTGCGCTCCGGGTTCAGGTTGGCCGATGGCGCCAGGCCCAGGGTGCCGGTGCAGGCCGGGCCCAGGTCGGACAGGATGTCGCCGAACAGGTTCGAGGCCACCACCACGTCGAAGCGCTGCGGCTGCAGCACGAAGCGGGCCGACAGGATGTCGATGTGCTGCTTGTCCCAGTGCACGTCCGGGTAACGTGCCGCCATGTCCGCCGCGCGGCCATCCCACCACGGCATGCTGACGGCAATGCCGTTGCTCTTGGTGGCCACCGTCACGTGCTTGCGTTCACGCTGGCGCGCCAGGTCGAACGCGAATTTCAGCACGCGGTCGGTGCCATGGCGGGAAAACACCGATTGCTGCAGCACGACTTCGCGGTCCGTGCCTTCATACATGACGCCGCCCACGGAAGAGTATTCGCCTTCCGTGTTTTCACGCACGATCATGAAATCGATGTCGCCCGGCTTGCGGTTGGCCAGCGGGCACGGCACGCCGTCAAACAGGCGGGCCGGGCGCAAATTGATGTACTGGTCGAACTCGCGGCGGAATTTTAGCAGCGAGCCCCACAGCGAAACGTGATCGGGCACGGTGTCGGGCCAGCCGGCCGCGCCGAAATAGATCGCATCCATGCCGGACAGGCGCTGCTTCCAGTCGTCCGGCATCATCTTGCCGTGCACCGCGTAGTAGTCGCAGCTGGCCCATTCGATATGCGTATAGTTGAGTTCGATGCCGAAGCGTCTGGCGGCCGCGTCGAGCACGCGCAAGCCTTCCGGCATGACTTCCTTGCCGATGCCGTCGCCCGCGATCACGGCAATGTTGTACGTTTGCTTCATGAGGGTGTCCTCCCGGTTCGATAAATGGCGCAGCACCGCCGACCCCGCGGCAGGCAATGCTGAACGTTGGACTTATCTTAGCGCCGGGAGCGCGGCGGGAATGCGCATACTGCGCGACCGAATCGGCATAATCCGTGTTTTTTCGCGCCTGGCCGGCATGTTGTGCGGCGTGGCCTGCGGCCGGCAACACTGCCGGTACGGCGGGCCGGACTACCGGGTTGGCGGTGCGGGATGTACAGGGGACGTGGCGGCAGCCTGCGCTGTTGACGCGGCGGGCCCGGTGGGCGGCACAGGTAGCGTGGACGGTGCGGACGGTTCCGCTGGCGCCTTCGGCTGCGCCGCCAGGCTGCGGAAAGCCTTTGGTGTGCAGCCGTATTCTTCCTTGAACAGCTTGTTGAAATACGAAATGTTGCCATACCCGACCGCATAGGCGATGTCGGCGATCGGCTGGCTTTGGCCGTCCGTCAACAGGCGCGCCGCCGCCGTCAGCCTCAGCTTGTTGACGTAGCCCGTGAACGTCATGCCCAGTTCCAGCTTGAGGATCTCGTTGATTTTTTCGCGATCCATGCCCATCCTGGCGGCCACGCCGCCCATGTCCAGGTCCGCGTCAGTGTAATGGGTGCCAATGAATTGCAGCAGGGCGGCCTTTTCCTTGTCTTTCAGCGGTTCCAGGGTCAATTGACGATATGCCACGAAATACCGGTCGCGGTCCAGGCGTGTGTCGAGGTCGGCGGCCAGTGCGCGCGCGTGGGTGCGGAGGAACCACAAGCCGAAGGCGCACCAGCTGGCCGCCAGGACCGCGGCCAGCGCGGCCATGTAGCGCTCATCCTGGCCATGCAGCGTGAGTTCGCCGATCTCGACAAGGGAATCCGTGTCGCGCGGGCTTCGCGCGCTCATGCTGAACATGAACTTGGCCACGCGCTGCAAGGTATAGGACTGGCGCGACGGATCGACTTTGTACAACTGGAACCACCATGGCGGTATCGCCAGCCGGGTCAGGTCCAGCGACACCGGCGTGCCGCGTTCGCTGCACGAAAAATAGGTGGCCGGCGACGGGTAGGTGTAATAGGCGCCCGGGGTCACGGTGGCCGCGTCGAACAACGGCATGCTGAACTGCAGGGAATTGGTGGGGGCGCATTTCGCCACGAAAGTCAGCGTGTTGTAGCGCGACAAATCCACCGGCGCGGCGTGGCCATGGCCATCTTCGAACAATATATCGGCGGATACAAACGGATTGCCGATGCTTCCCCTGATCCGGAAGGCGAAACGCAGCGATTGCCACCCCGCGTCGTGGATGGCAATGGTCGATGCGCCGCCCAGGCCGGCGTCAGTGGTGGTGACCGCGCGCCAAGGCACGCTGCCCGGTTTGGCCGGAACCAGCGTGGTGGCGGGATGGCTCTGGACGATGCAGAACCAGGCCGCCAGCGCGTCGGCAACCAGCAGGGCAATGAGGGCGGCCAGGGCCTTTTTGTAGAATTGTTGCATTGCGCCGGAGTGGATGTGTTCCCGACATCATGTATCAACAGTGGCTGTCCGGATCATATCAGCCGAACGCCTCCCGCGGTCATCCAGGGGAGGCGTCCGGCAACCGTACTTGCCGTATTTACTGCGTCACTGCGTCCAGCTCAACGATTGCGCGTCCAGCGAGACTTCATAGTAGCCACGGCGGTCCCAGGCCAGCGGCGCGCCGTTTTGCGACAACGTGCCGCCATCGACCACCACGCGCAGCTTGCGGCCGGTCGGGAAGTTGGCCGGCAAGGTCCAGCGCCACGTGGTGACGCCGCCACTGGCGGTTGGCGTCGCGGCTTTCAGCAATTGCTGGCCGCGCCAATAGGCGCCGATGTTGACCACGCTGTCGATCCACATGGTGCCGAACGTTTTGGCATACGCCATGTTGCCGGTGACCACATTGATGTTTTCTCCGCCGCCCCAGTCCTGGGTGGTGGGCAGCAGCGTGTGGAACAGGTAAATCATCCACTTGCCCTGGCCCAGCGCGCTGTCCACCGCGCGGTTGTACGAACCCAGCATGTCGCTGCTGGCGGCGGGGCCGGTGATCGGCAGGTTTTGCGCGTCGCTCTCCGTGCCGGGGGCAACCATGCCCGGCCACACGCCGCGCCCGACCAGGAAGCGCGAGCTGGACGCCGGCTTGTAGTCGATGTCGCCGAACGGGTACGCGCTGGTCCAGACGCCCGACTGGCCGAATTTGGTGCGGATGTAGTCGTTGGTGTCGTCGAACTCGGCGCCCGCGCTGCCTATGCCATTAGGGCAGGTGGCGGCGTCGTTGTCGGTCAGTTCGGCGGCGCGGCAGTGGTGCGTGGTGTGGTTGCCGATTTCCGACCCCTGGACGACCGCGTCTTTCCAGGTCGCGTCGAAATTCGGGAACCAGTTGGCGACCGGGTTGATGTAGTAGGTGACACGCACGCGCTGGGACTTCAGCGCCGGATAGTGCTCGATCTGCGACGGTTGCGAGTCATCGAACGTGTAGGACATGGCGGCCTTGAAGCCGGCCCAGTCCAGGACGCGCAGCCCAGGCTGGCCCGAGGCTCCGGCCGGACGCGCCACGTCGCGCGGCGCCAGCGGCAGCGGCAGCGCGGCCGCGCCGCCCTGGTTCCATGGCAGCACCTGCACCTTCAGCGGCGCCTGCGTGGTGCGCTGGCCATCGTTGACCTGCACGATCAGGTCGTAGTCGTTGTGGCTGTCGGCGTCGCCCGGTTGCGCGGTATCGGGCGCCAGGACGAACGACAGGGCGCCGGTCGCGGCGTCGATCTTGAAGCGCGCCGCGTCGGTCCCGGCCAGCGACCATTTCGCGGTGCGGCCATTGGCCACCGTGGCGGTCGGCTGCAGGAAGGTCGCGGTCAATCCTTCGTGGACGCTGAAAGTACCTGGCACGGTCAGGACCGGGGCGGCGGCGCCTGGCGGCGCGCCGACCGGGCCGGGAGGCGTCTCGGCGCCGGTGGAAGCGCTCCCCCCGCTGCAGGCGGCAATGAGTCCGGCCAGCAGGGCCGGGATAACGAATGAATACTGGTGCTTCCTGTTCAACATGGTCTCCTCTGAATGGATGGTGGTGGTTGTCTGGCCGCGTGCAAACCATTCCACAGCGCCCGGCTGGTTGCTTTTACACGTCGCGCAATGACGCCTGGGGATACCTGCGCGCTCGCTGTAAACATAGGCGCGTGGCGTGCCGGTGCTTTAGCGTTTACTGCGGAAATTTCCATCGCGTGCAGAAAGTCATAACAATTCCAGCAGATTTTTTAGTCGTGGCCGTTGCGGCGGAAGACGTCAGCATGCCGGCCGGAAGGGAAACCGGCGCTGCGCCCGGCCTGGCGCGGCGGAGGGCAGGCCGGCCGCGCGCCAAGGAGGTCGTGGCGCACCGGGAGGACAGGGACGCCGGAGCGGAACACAGGGAAGGATGCATGGCGCCGGGAGGCGCCGCGCGGTAGCGGCTACGCCGTCGTACGATCGCGGCTGGCCGCCGCGCCGGGCCGGGCCGCCAGTTGTTTGAATTCCCGCGGAGGGCGGCCGTACTCTTCCTTGAACAGCCGGTTGAAATACGTGATGTTGGGATAGCCGACCGAATGCGCGATTTCCGTCACGGTGGCGGAGGGCTTGTCGGACAGCAGCCTGGCGGCTTCGGTCAGCCGCAGTTTCTTCAGGTAGCCGTTGAATGTCATGCCGAGTTCGCTCTTGAGCACCGCAGCGATCGTGTGGCGGTCGGCGCCCGCGCCGGCGGCCACCGCTTCCGTGTCGAGCCCAGGTTCAGCATAATGGGTGGCGATGTAGCGCAGGATAGCGGCCTTTTCCTGGTCTTCGAACGGTTCGACCGTCAACTGGCGGTATGCCACGAACGACAAGTCTTTTGCCAGCCGGGAATGGAGTGTTGCCAGCAGCGCACGGGATTGGGCCCGGAAAAACCAGGCGCCGAACGCGCCCCAGCCTGCCACCAGCACGGCCGCCAGCGCCGCCACATACCGGTCGTCGCGGCCGCGCAGCGTGAGTTCGCTGATTTCCACGTGCGACGGCCGATCACGCGGACTGAACCGGCTGCCACCGAACTCCAGTTTCACCACCTTGTCGAGCTGGTAGGACTGGCGTGTAATGTCCACGCGCTCCAACAAGTGCCACCATTCCGGGATGGCCAGGCGCGTGAGATCGAGCGACACCGGCATGCCTTTTTCATTGCAGGAAAAGTACGTCACGGCCGGCATGTGCGGATGCACCCCACCCGGCTTGACGATGCGCGTATCGACTGTCGTGACGTAGAGCACGAGGGAATTGGCGGGGCTGCACCGGGCGAGAAAGGTCATGGTCGAGTACTTCGACCAGTCCGCCGGCGCCGGTTTGCCATCCGCGTCGTCGAACACCAGGGCTGCCCAAGCCCACGGATGCGGGAAGACTTGCGACAGCGTGAAGTCGAAGCGGAGCGACCGGGGCCCGGCTTCGTGGATGCGCACCGTCGATGCGCCGCCCAGCGCCGCATCGGTGACGGGGACGGCGTGCCAGCGCGCCGCGCCGCTGGCCCAGGGGATCAGCGTGGCGGTTGGCGTACGCAGGTGGAAACAGCACCACGCAATGAGTGCATCGGCTGCCAGCAGCAAGCTGAACGCGATGAGCGCTTTCCTGTAAAAGTCCTGCATATGAATCAACGCATGTATGACACAGGGTTTCGCTGGCCGGCGCACGCATGAGGCGAGAACAGCTCTTCGAGCGGGATATGGTTGCTGATGAACGACGACCAGGTGGCATTCGACCGGCTTCACGCATCATCGTGGTTCGTCGCTCCTGGGCGCACTGCAGTGGGTGTAGGGCATGCTAGCAGGGAAGCCCGGCGCCGGTATAGTGCGATATCCGCCAACCCCGTGTGCATTATTTCGCAGCCTTGCGCACCCAGGCATCGCCAGTTCCACCGGGCGCCGCCGCCGGGCGGCGCCGTCAGGGTGTCGGGAGAGAGGTGTTGTGCATGGCGGACATCCCGCGCCAAAAGTCGGGGCTGGGCCTGCGAATGTGCGTGCGAGCCGGCATGGCCATGGTAGCCGCGGCGGCGCAGCAATAGCTTGCTGACAGGGCCTGCAAAATCAATGGAAGTTGTGTATTCGCGGCCGATTCGGCATTTTCTGCTTCGGACCCGATGTCATACTCGACGGCGGCGCCGGACGCTTCAGGGCGCACTTGGCTAGGAGAACAAGCAATGAATATGACCATCAAGTCCCGCCTGATCATCGTGATCTCGTTCCTGTCCTTCCTGGCGGCCGGCAGCGGCATGCTGGGCTTGCATGGTATGCGCTATGCCAATGAAGGCTTGAAGCACGTCTATGAAGACCGTGCGCTGGTACTGGAAAAGATTTCCCGCATCGATGCGCTGATGCTGCAAAACCGGCTGTCGCTATCGCGCGCCATCAACGATCCCATGGCCGACATCAAGTCCGAATCGGCCCGGATCGAGCGCGGCGCCATGGAAATCGACCAGGACTGGGCCGCCTGCGCGGCGGTGTCGGCCACGCCCGAGGAAAAGCGGCTGGCCGCGTCATTCAGCGCAGCGTGGACGAAGATGCGCAGCGACGGCCTGCAGCCGGCGGTCACGGCGCTGCGCCATGGCGACGTGGAAGGCGCCAAGAGCGCGCAAGACCGCATGCAGGCATTCGCGGCCACCGTGGCCGACAGCATCGCCGCGGTGCGCCGGCTGCAGGTGGCCGCGGCCAAGAGCGAATACGACAACGCGGCGGCGCGCTACACGGTGTTGCGCAATGGCGCGGCGCTGGTGATTGTTGCCGGCACCGTGGCGGCCGCGCTGTTCGGCACGGTGCTGATCCGCAACATCTACCGCGAACTGGGCGGCGAGCCCGATTACGCTGCCGGCATCGTGCGCCGCATCGCTGCGGGCGATCTCAGCGCGCAGGTCGCGGTGCGCCCCGGCTGCGGCAACAGCCTGTTGGCCGCGATGCATGCGATGCAGTGCAACCTGACGCACACCATCGGCCAGATCAACCAGTCCACGCACACCATCAGCAGCGCTTCGGCCCAGGTCGCGTCGGGCAGCGAAGACTTGCGGGCCCAGACCGGACTGCAGGTCGAAACACTCAGGCAGGCCGCCGCCGCCATGCAGCAGATGGCGGCCACCGTGCGGCAAAACGCGGACAGCGCGCACGACGCCAGCGAACTGGCGGCGTCGGCTGCGGCCACCGCGCGCCAGGGCGGCGCGGTGGTGGCCGATGTGGTGGCCACGATGGAATCGATCCACGCATCGGCCAGGGAAATCGTCGATATCATCGGCGTCATCGATGGCATTGCCTTCCAGACCAATATCCTGGCGCTGAACGCCGCGGTGGAAGCGGCGCGCGCCGGCGAGCAGGGGCGCGGTTTTGCCGTGGTGGCCGGTGAAGTGCGCAGCCTGGCGCAACGCGCGGCCGGCGCGGCGCGCGAAATCAAGGCGCTGATCGACGATTCGGCCGGCAAGATCGGCGCCGGCGCGCGCCTGGTGCACGAGGCCGGCGGCACCATGAACGACATCATGGCCAGCGTCGGCCGCGTCACGCACCTCGTCGGCGACATCGCCGCCGCCAGCGAACGGCAAGCCACCGACATCGGCCGCATCAGCCACGCCATCGGCCACATCGACCAGGTCACGCGGCGTAATGCGGAGCTGGTGGGCGACGTGGCCGGCGCGTCCGGTTCGCTGCGGGACCAGGCGCTCAAACTCGGCGACCTGGTGGCGGTGTTCAAGCTGGACGAAGGGGCGCCCACGCCGGGCGCCGCGGCTGCCCGCGCCGCGCTGCCACCGCCCGCCTGAGCGGGGGCGCCCGTGCCGGCCAGGGGCGAGGCCGCGACCCAGGATGTGCCGATGATGGAAAATTCCGCCATCCTGGCACAATTGAAGCTGGCGCAATAAGCTGCCGGCGGAATATGTCCGTTGCAATCCCTGCGGCGCGGCGCCACAGGGATTGCCCTGCGTTTTAATTCAGCAAAGCGCCTGGTTAATAATCGCGAATTGCCGCAGGGTGGCGTCGTGCGCGGGCGTACCATTGCGGCTCATGGCCACGCCGCTGTCGACCTGCACCAGTCCGGCCTGCGCCAGCCAGTCACCCAGGCCGCTGTCGCCGGTGACGTCGAGCCGGACAAAGGCGCCGGCACAGGCATCCGACCAGTACGCAATCAGCGCCTTGGCGCATTGCGCGTCCGGCGCCACCACCGGACCGATGACCTGGCCGCGCCCGAAGCGGCGCAGCAAGGCGAAGCCGGCAACCCGGCCATCCTGCTCGAGCACCACGCCTTCGGCCACTGCCGCCGCAATCAGCTGTTTGAGCACATCGCCGCGCGACATGCCGGTACCGCGATCGGCCAGTGCGATGATGGCGGCGAGGTCATCCGGTTCGGCCAGGCGCACGGCGCCGCCGCCAGGGGGCAGGACGGCCGGGAAGCCCGTCAGCGTACCCTGGTGCTGGCAGATGGTGCCGGTGGCATGGAAACCGAGGCGTTCATACAGTGGCTGTCCGGCCGGCGTGGCGATGAGCAGCGTGCAGCGTTCGCCCAGTTGTTCCAGTACCCGCTGCATCAGTTCGCGGCCGACGCCTTTGCCCTGATGTTGCGCCGAAACGATGATCATGCCCACGGTTCCGTGGTGCTCACGCTGTTGCCAGCACAGGGCGGTGCCGATGACGTTCCCGTCGGCTTCCGCAACAAAACCGGCGCCCAGGCGCAGCACGAATTGCCAGTCTTCCAGCCGGTGCGGCCAGCGCAACGCCTGCGACAACGCATGCGCTGCCGGCAAGTCGCTTTCGTTCATGGGACGGTAGATGATGGTGTTGCCTGTTTCGATCAGCATGATGTTTTCCTCCTGCGTCGCGTTGAATGCCGAATATCTTGCCACAGGGGTTTGCCGCAGGCGACAGGGGGAATGCAATTCAATACGATCGTCCAATTGCCGCGCCAGAACGGCAGCTTGTGCCTGTGCGGCGGGTTGTAACCGCACTTTATGCCTGCCCGGCAAACCTACAATACAAGCACATTCTTGCGGGCCGGGCGCATCGCCGAACCGGTCCGGTTGACGTTCATGGAAAGGACGAATGATGGAAGGTTTCAATCCGGATCGAATCGATGTGCGCAGCGCGCATTTTATCGGCGGACGGCATGTGGAAGGCGGCGCCGGCATGCTCGATGTCCGCCGGCCATCCGATGGCAAGGTTTATGCCGGCGTGCCGGTGGCCGATGCCGGCCTGGTGGACCAGGCGGTGCAGGGCGCATGGCAGGCATTCAAGACCAGCGACTGGGCCGTTTGCGCGCCGCGCGACAGGGCGCGCGTCCTGCGCCGCTGGGCGGATCTGATCGATGCCGACGTGCAGGCGCTGTCGCGGATGGAAGCCGTTGGGTCGACCCGGCCCGTCGGCGACGCCGCCAGCTGGGATGTGCCGTTCACGGCCGACGGCATCCGCTTCTTCGCGGAATGGGCCGACAAGGTGGGCGGCGATGTGGCCCCCACCCGCGGCGACCACCTCGGCATGACGATTGCGGAACCGTACGGCGTCATCGGCGCCATCGCGCCATGGAACTTGCCGCTGGTGATGGCGTCGTGGAAGGTGGCGCCGGCGCTGGCGGCCGGTAACGCCGTCGTGCTGAAACCGTCCGAAATGACACCGTTCAGCGTGCTGCGCATGGCGGAACTGGCAATTGCCGCCGGCATGCCGGAAGGGATTTTCAATGTGGTGCAGGGTGACGGCCGCGTCACCGGCGACGCGCTGTGCCGCCATCCGCGCGTGTCGAAAGTCAGCTTCACCGGCTCGACCCGGACCGGCGCGGCCATCATGGCCGCCTGCGCGGAAAGCGGCACCAAGCCGGTGACGCTGGAGCTGGGCGGCAAGAGTCCGCAAGTGGTGTTTGCCGACGTGCCCGACCTGGAAAAAAGCGTGCGCACCATTGCCAGGGCCATCACCATCAATGCCGGCCAGGTGTGCGTGGCGGGATCGCGCCTGGTGGTGCAGCGCGCCATCGCCGACCGCTTCATTGAATGCCTGGCTGCCGTGTTTGCGGAACTGAAGGCCGGCACTACCTGGGACGCCGGAACCACGCTGAGCCCCATCATTTCAATGCGGGAAATGGAACGCATCGACGGCATCGTGCAGCGCTCGGTGGCGGGCGGCGCCCGGGTTGCCGCGGGCGGCCGGCGCATCGCGATGGGCAACGATGGCGCGTTTTACCAGCCGACCATCCTCACCGATGTCGGCGCCGGCATGGAAGCGGTCAAGAACGAGATTTTCGGCCCGGTCATCACCGTGCAGGTATTTGACGATGAAGACGAGGCGCTGGCCTTGGCGGACCATGCGGACTACGGCCTTGCCGCCGGCGTGCACACGGCCGATATCGGCCGCGCGCTGCGCATGGCGCGCGGCATTGAAGCGGGCACGGTGTGGATTAACCGCTATGGGCGCAGCGCCGATTATGTGATTCCGACCGGCGGCTACAAGCGTTCGGGCATCGGCAAGGACCTGGGGCGCCAGGCGTATGAAGCCAACCTGCACTTCAAGAGCGTGCTGGTGGACATTGCACGCTGAGCGTTACGCGGGTAATGCAAAACGCGCCCGGGGCCGAGGGCCGCCGGGCGCGGGTGATGGGGCCAGAGTCAGTCCTGGCCGCTGAACAGCTTCTCGATCGGATAGTGGCTCTTGATGCAGGGCGACTTGATGACGATGTAGCTGAAGTATTTCTCGATGTTGACGCTTTCCCTGAGCACGTCTTCCGCGATGCTGTGGTAATGCGCCACGCTGCGGGTGACGAACTTGAGCAGGTAATCGAAGCCGCCGCTGACCAGGTGGCATTCGACGATTTCATCGATCTCGCGGATGGTGGCTTCGAACTTCGCGAAATCTTCGCGCCGGTGGTCCGACAAGGTGACCTGCGTGAACACCACTTGCATGTCGCCCAGCTTTTCCAGTTGCACATGCGCGCCATAACCGGTGATGTAGCCGGCCTTCTCCAGGCGCTTTACCCGGATCAGGCAAGGACTGGGAGACAGGCCGACCGCGTCGGCCAGGTCCACGTTGGTGACCCGGCCGTTGCGCTGCAAATGGCTCAGGATGCGGACGTCGATACGGTCCAGTTTCAGAGCGTCAGGAATCATCGTGGTTTGCCATGTCGAGTTGAACCTTCGGTGCCCGGTTGCATCATACTATGGTAACAGGCGCAACTGGCCTGGCGTATAACGATTTTCACCAATGCAATACGAATTTTAGCGCACAGCGCGGAACACGTCCGGCTGGTCCAGCACGTCGTCGAGGGTTTTCTTCAGGCGTGCGAACAGCAAGTCGAAATCAGCCTGCGTGTAGCACAGGGCTGGCGCGAAGCCGAGCACGTTGTCGCCGAACGCGCGGAAGATCACCTGGTTGCGGTAGGCTGCCTCGGCTATGCGCTCATGCAGCTTGAGCGCCGGATCGAAGCGCGCTTTGCTGGACTTGTCGGCCACCAGTTCCAGCGCACCCAGCAAGCCGCGGCTGCGCGCATCGCCCACCAGCGGATGTTGCAGCAAATCGCGCAAGCCCTGTTCGAAGCGTGGCGCCTGCGCGACGCCGTTGGCCAGCAAGCCGCCTTCCGTATACAGGCGCAGCACTTCCAGCCCGATGGCGGCGCTGACCGGGTGCGCGGAATACGTGTGGCCGTGGCCGACCGGTACGCCGGGCGCCACGCCGTCGGCGACGCCCTGGTAGACCCGGTCCGACATCATCACCGCGCCCATCGGCGCATAGCCGGCCGTCAAACCCTTGGCCAGCATCATCAAGTCCGGCTCGGCGCCTTCCGCTTCACACGCAAAGAGCGGGCCGGTGCGGCCGAAGCCCGTGATGACCTCGTCCACGACAAACAAGATATCGAGTTCGCGGCATGCGTTACCCATGGCCTTGAGCCAGCCTTTCGGCGGCACGATCACGCCGCCGGAACCCTGGACCGGTTCGCAGAAAAAGGCCGCCACGTTATCGCGGCCCAGTTCCTGCACTTTGGCCCGCAGCGCGTCCACCGAGGCGCGGATGATGGTGTCGGCATCGGAGCCGGCCGGATTGCGGTACGGGTATGGCGATGGAATCTTGTGCTGGCTGGGCAGCGGCAAGTCGAAGTGTTGGTGGAACACGGGCAGCGCCGTCAGGCCGGCTCCCTGGCTGGACGAGCCGTGGTAGCCGCGCTCGATGGAAATGAACTGTTTCTTTTGCGGGCGTCCGGTCGAATTGTAGTAGTGCGTGATGTAGCGGATCGCGGAATCGTTCGCGTCGGAGCCGCCCAGCGTGAAGTAGACGTGGCGCAGCGAAGCCGGCGCCAGTTCCACCAGGCGCGCGGCCAGGCGGATCGCCGGCGCCGAACCGTAATGGAAGTAGCCGGTGGCATACGGCAGTTTGGCCATTTGTTCCGCCGCGGCCTGCACGATGCTTTGCCGGCCGTAGCCGGTATTGACGCACCACAGGCCGGAAAACGCGTCCAGCAATTCCGTGCCCTGCGCATCGCGCAGGTAGGCGCCGTGGCCGGACTCGAGGATGGTGACCCCGCGTCGTTCATGGGCGCGGTAGTTGACAACAGGGTGGATCAGGTGGTCGCGGTCCAGCGCGACGAGTGGATTGGCAGGCATATTGGTCCCGTATCGGTTGATCAGTGAAGAAGTGTTCAGGTACCGGGGAGAGCTGGCAGCGATGTGTCCCCGCACGGCTCTTGAGGCAAGGCCATTCTAGCCAGCAGCGGGCAACGTTTGCTGTTGCCCTACGGTGTGGAAAGCGGGTGGAAATTGCGTATTTGGCGCAGTTTCGGCAGATCCTGCCGGGGGGGCGGGGAGGGCGCCGGACAGGGCGCGCAATGGCGGGGCGATCAGCCGAGCGACTGGCTCAGTAACGCGAAGCGCGTCACGGATGCTTCCGCCCGCGGCGGTTCGCCCCGCACCATGACCGTGACGGTTTCATCGACTTGCACGAGTCCCATTTCCGTGAGCCAGGCACCGAGGCCGCTGCTGCCAGGCACGTCAATGCGCGCAAAGTTCCCGGCGCGCACACCTGCCCAGTGGGCGATCAGCGCCTTGGCGCGGGCGATATCCGGCGCCACTACCGGACCGATGACATAGCCCAGTCCGAATTTGCGCAACGCCGCGAAGGCAATCAGTTCGCCGTAGTGGTCGATGGCGACCGCATGGGCCACGGTCATTAGATGCTTGATCACGGTGGAGCGCGGCATGCCGGTGGAACGGGCGGCCAGCTCGGCCAGCGCGCCTTCGTCGCGCGGACTGACGGGGCGGATCCGTTCGCCCTCCGGCAGCGCCACGAATGGCGTACGGAACACGGTGCCCTGGTGCCGGTGTATCGAGCCAAACGGCGCGAAGCCGAAGTGTTCAAACATGGCGATGCCATTGCTGGTGGTATGCAGCAAGGCGGTACGGCTGCCGACTTCCTTCAGGATACGGGTCATCAGTTCCGGCCCGATGCCCAGGTTGCGGTGGTCCGGCGCGACGATGTTCATGCCGATCGATGCATAACGGGCGCCGTGCAGCCAGCACATGACCGTGCCGACGATGCCCGACTTGTTTTCCGCGACGATGCCTTCGCCCAGTTCGTGGATGAATTTCCAGTCTTCCAGGCGGTGGGGCCACAACGCCGCCTGCGAAAGTTGATGTGCCGCGGGCAGGTCGTCTGCTGTCATCCTGCGGTAACGGACCATTCCTTGCGGCTTTTGCGTATTCATTTGTGTGTTCCCGGTGGCTAGGCTGGCCTTCATCTTGCCACAGGCGGTGGCCCGTGGCGACAGGGTGGGCGCAATCCGCGATGAAGCGCTGTTTGAGCGGATAAAACAGCAGATTGTATCGTCGTGGACAAACGCATCGGCATGAAATGCTGTTGCGCGAACGCCGCTTACGCCGCGAAAGCGCCCCGGCCGGCCACGGTCATTTATGCCGGCCGGCGCCATCGATTCCGGGCATTCCGCTCGTTTGGCGCGGTCAAAACAAGACGTTCGTGCCGGGGCGGCAGATTATGCTGAGCAGCACGGGCAATACCGCCATTTCAGCCGTCGCGCCCCCGTCAGAACAGGAGATTCGCCCAGCGGACGCATGGTGTAATGCCTACTGACAGATAACCTTGCGGCGCCTGCCCGCAACGAACGAGGAACCTGAGACATGACGACCTGCTTGAAGCCGAAATACATTTCCGTCGATTGCCACGGCACCCTGATCAATTTCCAGATGGCGGACCTGGCGCGCGAACTGTTTGCCGACCGCATCAAGCCGGAAGACATGGCGCGATTGGACCTGGGCGGCTTGCCGGCCCTCGTCGGCTTGTAACCGGGAGCGACGCGATGAAACTCGAATCGTACTGGCTTGATACCGCCCCCGCCTTTACGGCCGGGGCGCAGGGACCGGTGGCGGGGCGCGCCGACGTGGTGGTGGTTGGCGGCGGCTTTACCGGCTTGTCGGCGGCGCTGGCGCTGGCCAGGCGCGGCGCCTCCGTGGTGGTGCTCGAAGCCGGCCGTGTGGTGGGGGAAGCATCCGGCCGCAATGGCGGGCATTGCAACCGCGGCCTGGCGCATGATTTCGGCGCGCTGGCCGCACGCCTCGGCGTGGACCAGGCGCGCGCGTTTTACCAGGCGTATGACGCGGCGGTCGACACGGTGGCGTCCATCGTGCAGCAGGAAGGGATCGCCTGCGATTATGCGCGCGTGGGCAAGCTGAAACTGGCCGCCAAGCCGGAGCACTACGGCAAGCTGGAACGCGCCTGTGAATTGCTGCGGCGCGAAGTCGATCCCCATGTCGAAATGGTGACGGCGGAGCAGATCGGCACGGAAGTGGGCTCCGGGCAATTCTACGGCGGCCTGCTGCAAACCACCAGTGCGCAAATGCATATGGGCAAGTTTGGCGTGGGCCTGGCGGCAGCGGCTGCCCGTGCCGGCGCACAAGTGTATGAACACGCGCCCGTGACGAGGCTGGAACGCCGTGCGGAAGGCGGCTTCCGCGTGACCTGCGGCCGCGGCGCCATCGACGCCGGGCAGGTGTTGTTGGCGACCGGTAATTCCCGCACCGGGCCTTTCTTCCACTTCCGCCGCCGCATGCTGTCGGTGGGCAGTTTCATCATCGCCACGGAACCGCTGGACGCGACGCTGCTGAACCGGTTGCTGCCGCAGCGCCGCAATTACGTCACGTCGAAAAACATCGGTAATTATTTCCGCGTGTCGCCGGATAACCGCCTGTTGTTTGGCGGCCGGGCGCGCTTTGCCATGTCGAATCCGCGCTCCGACCAGAAAAGCGGAGAAATTCTGCGCGCGACCATGGAAGAGATGTTCCCCGAACTGCGCGGGGTAGGGGTGGATTACTGCTGGGGGGGGCTGGTGGATATGACAGCCGACCGCCTGCCGCGTGCCGGCGAACACGGCGGCATGTATTTCGCGACCGGCTACAGCGGCCATGGCGTGCAAATGTCCGTGCACATGGGGCAGGTGATGGCCGACGTCATGGCCGGCAAGCCGGAACGCAATCCGTGGCGTGACCTGGAGTGGCCGGCCATCCCCGGGCATTTCGGCAAACCGTGGTTCTTGCCGATCGTCGGCGCGTATTACCGGTTACAGGATTGGCTGCACTGAGTGGGTGGACAGCACAAATTTAATGAAGACTATGGAGGAGGGAAACGATGAACGGGAATAACACTGACATCCTGCCGCGGGAGGCCGGAACAGGCGTGACGCGGCGCGATGCCATGCGCACCCTGCTGGCTGGCGGCATGATGACCGCCACTGCCGGCGGCGTGCTGACCTTTGCCAGTCCCGCCTTGGCCGACGTTCCGCGCAAAGGCGGGCGCATCCGCGTCGCCATGGGCGCGGGATCGACCGCCGACACGCTCGATCCCGCCAGGGGCGGCAATATTGCCGACTATGTGCGGCATTTCATGTTTTATAACTGCCTGACCACCATCGACACCAGGCTGGCGCCGCAAATGGAGCTGGCCGAGTCCTTCACCAGCAAGGATAACGTGACGTGGACCATCAAGCTGCGCAAGGATGTGCGCTTCCACGACGGGAAACCCTTGACCCCGGCCGACGTCGTGTATTCGCTGATGCGCCACAAGAATCCGGCGACCCTGTCCAAGGTCAAGGCGGTGGCGGAGGAATTCGCCGAGGTAAAAGCCACCGGCCCCAATGAAGTGCAAATCAGGCTCGATTCCGCCAATGCCGATTTGCCTGCGCTGCTGGGAACGTCGAACTTTGCCATCATCAGGGACGGCGCCACCGATTTCAGCACGGCCAACGGTACCGGCCCTTATAAATGCAAGGAATTCCGTCCCGGCGTGCGCTCCGTCAGTGTGCGCAACGACCATTACTGGAAACCGGGCAAGCCGTACCTGGACGAGATCGAATATTTCGCGATTCCCGACGAAGCGGCGCGCGTCAACGCGCTGCTGTCGGGCGACGTGCACCTGATCAACGCCATCAATCCGCGCTCGGTGCCGAGCGTGACGTCCGCGCCCGGCTATACCGTGTTTGAATCGAAGACCGGCCATTACACGGACCTCATCATGCGCGACAACCTGGGGCCGGTGAAGAATCCGGACTTCGTGCTGGCGATGAAATACATGATGGACCGGGAACAGATCCGCAAGGTGTCGATGCGCGGCTTTGCCACGGTCGGCAACGACCAGCCGATCCAGCCCAACAACAAGTATTACTTTGCCGGCTTGCCCCAGCGCGGCATGGACCTGGACAAGGCCAGATTCCATTTGAAGAAATCCGGCATGGCCGGCGGCACGGTGCCGCTGGTGGCGTCAACGGCCGCCAATGGCTCGGTCGATACGGCGCAAATCCTGCAATTGTCGGCGCAAAAGATCGGCTTGAACCTGGACATCAAACGCATGCCGGCGGACGGCTACTGGACCAACCATTGGGCCAGGCATCCTCTTTCCTTTGGCAACATCAGTCCGCGTCCCACGACGGATTTAATGTTCACGGTGTTTTATAAATCCAGTGCGGCGTGGAATGTCTCGGGCTGGAAGAATGAAAAATTCGACCAGTTGCTGGAGCTGGCGCGCGGTGAGACCAATGAAGCCAGGCGCAAGCAGATGTATGCCGACATGCAAGTGATCGTGCACGAGAATTGCGGCGTGGGCATCCCCATCTTTAACCACTCGCTCGATGGTTTTACGACAAAGCTGAAGGGCTATGGCGCGCATCCGCTGGCCGGCCTGATGGGCTTTATGTTCGCTGAAAATGTCTGGCTGGAGAGTTGACCATCATGAACGGACCAACCTTGCGACTCATCGCGAACCGCCTCGGCGCCGGCTTGCTGACGCTGGCGGCCGTGTCGGTGGTGATTTTCACGATCACCAACCTGCTGCCGGGCGACGCGGCCCAGGCCATGCTGGGCCAGGAAGCCACGCCGGAATTGCTGGCGGCGCTGCGTGAAAAATTCGGGCTGGACCAGCCGGCCCATGTGCGCTATTTCCACTGGCTTGGCGGCCTGTTGCATGGCGATCCCGGCACGGCGCTGGCCAATGGCTTGCCGGTGTCCGAACTGATCGGCTCGCGCCTGCCCAATTCCCTGACCCTGGCCGCCGCCACCGCCGCCGTTTCGGTGCCGCTGGCGCTGGCCATCGGCATCGGCTCCGCGATGGTGCGCGGTTCGCTGTTTGACCGCGTGGTCAATGTCGCCACCGTGTGGGTGGTATCGGTGCCGGAATTTTTGATAGCCACCGTGGCGGTCCTGATCTTTGCCGTGAAACTGCGCTGGCTGTCGGCACTGTCACGCGCCGACGACATTGCCACCTTCGGCCAGTTCCTGCGCGTGTATGCGATGCCGGTGATGACGCTGTGCTGCGTGATCGTGGCGCAAATGGCGCGCATGACGCGCGCCGCCGTGATCGACCAGCTCAATTCATCGTACGTCGAAATGGCGCGGTTGAAGGGTGTACGGCCGGTGCGCATGGTGCTGACGCATGCGCTGCCCAACGCCGTGGGCCCGATCGCCAATGCGGTGGCGCTGTCGCTGTCGTACCTGATCGGCGGCGTCATCATCGTGGAATCGATATTCAATTATCCCGGCATTGCCAGCCTGATGGTCGATTCCGTCACCATGCGCGACATGCCGGTGGTGCAGGCCTGCGCCATGCTGTTTTGCGCCGGCTACCTGGTGCTGTTGACCATTGCCGACGTGGCGTCGGTACTTTCCAATCCGAAGTTGCGTAAATGAGGCCATCCGTGAAACCCACCATGATTTCTTCCACCGCGCCGCGCAAGCCGCGCGCACGCCTGCCGGTGGCCGGCGTGATCGGCGCCATCATCGTCGCGTTCTGGCTGGTGATGGCCGTGATCGGCCCCAACATCGCACCGCATGACGCGGGTGGCGTGACCGGCGACGCCGTGTTTGCCCCCATCAGCGCGCAATACCCGCTGGGTACCGACTACCTGGGCCGCGACATGCTGTCGCGGGTGCTGCACGGCGCACCGTACACCATCGGCGTGGCGCTGGCCGCCGTGATCATCGCCAGTGTCGGCGGCACCGCGCTGGCCCTGTTCGCGGCGGCGTCCGGCGGCTGGTTCGACACCATCGTCAGCCGCATCGTCGACGTCAAGCTCAGCATCCCCAGTAAATTGCTGGCGCTGATCATGATTGCCGCGTTCGGTTCGTCCGTTCCCGTGCTGATCGTGACGGCCGGCATCGGCTATATGCCGGGCGCCTACCGGATTTCCCGTGCGCTGGCCGTCAATGTGCAAGCCATGGATTACGTGCAGGCGGCCCGTTCGCGCGGCGAAGGCCTGGCGTACATCACGGTCCATGAAATGCTGCCCAACATGCTGCGCCCGGTGCTGGCCGACCTGGGCCTGCGTTTCCTGTTCATCGTGCTGCTGCTGAGCGGGATGAGTTTCCTGGGCCTGGGTGTGCAGCCGCCGGAAGCGGATTGGGGCTCGCTGGTGCGGGAAAACATTATCGGGCTCAGTGAAGGCGCCCCGGCCGTGATCGTGCCGGCCATCGCCATTGCCACGCTCACCATTGCCGTCAATATGGTCATCGATGGTTTTGCCGGCCGCAAGCGCCGTGGAGGCTGAGAATAACATGAGTGAAATCGTCAAAGTATCGGGCTTGCGCGTCACGGCCCGCAACGACCTGGATGAGGAAGTCACCATCGTCCATGGCGCCGAATTTGCCATCAACAAGGGCGAGGTGCTGGCGCTGATCGGCGAATCCGGTTCCGGCAAGAGCACCATTGCGCTGGCCCTGATGGGCTATGCGCGCGCCGGCTGCAAGCTGGCCGGGGGCTCGGTCACCGTGGCAGGAAATTCGATGCTGGCGCTCAACGAGCGGCAACTGGCGGGCTTGCGGGGCCGCACGGTGGCCTACATCGCGCAAAGCGCGGCGGCGTCGTTCAATCCATCCAAGCGCATCATGGACCAGGTCATTGAAAGCGCGATGATCCATCAGCTGATGCCGCGCCAGGCGGCGGAAGCCAAGGCGGTGCAACTGTTCCGCGAACTGGCGCTGCCGGACCCGGACAACATCGGCAAGCGCTATCCGCACCAGGTCTCGGGCGGCCAACTGCAGCGCCTGATGGCGGCCATGGCGCTGATCACGGACCCGGACCTGGTGATCCTCGACGAACCCACCACGGCGCTGGACGTGACGACGCAGATCGACGTGCTGCGCGCGTTCAAGAAAGTCGTGCAGGAGCGCGGCAGCACGGCCGTCTACGTGTCGCACGACCTGGCCGTGGTGGCGCAGATGGCGGACCGCATTGTCGTGCTGCGCGACGGCCAGATCCAGGAAAACGGGACCACGGCGCAAATCCTGTCGGCGCCGAGCCACGCTTACACGAAAAGCCTGCTGGCGGCCATTGCGCCGAAGCGGCGCGCCGCGGCGGCCGAACCGACGCTGGCGCAGGAACACCCGCTGCTGGAAGTGCGGGGCCTGTATGCCTCTTATGGCAATGCGAAAAGCGGCACGCCCGTCAAGTGCGTGCTGGATGACATCAACCTGGTGATTCCCCGTGGCGCCACCATCGGCGTGATTGGCGAATCCGGTTGCGGCAAGACCACCCTGGCGCGCACCATTGCCGGCATGGTGGCGCCGTCCGAAGGGGAAATCCTGCTGGACGGCAAACGGCTGGCGCCCACGCTGGACGGGCGCACCCGTGAACAGTTCCGCCGCATCCAGTTCGTGTTCCAGAACGCCGACACGGCCTTGAATCCGCAGCACACGATCGCCCGCATCCTGGGCCGCCCGCTGGCGTTTTACCACGGCATGCAGGGTGAGGCGCAACGCCGGCGCGTGCTGCAATTGCTGGACCTGGTGAAGTTGCCGGCCGCGGTGGCGGACCGGCTGCCGGGCGAACTGTCGGGCGGCCAGAAACAGCGCATCAACCTGGCGCGCGCGCTGGCGGCGCAGCCTGACCTGATCCTGTGCGACGAAGTCACGTCGGCGCTGGACACGGTGGTGGGGGCGGCGATCCTGGAGTTGATGGCGGAATTGCGCAAGGAATTGAATGTGTCGTACATGTTCATCAGCCACGACATCAACACGGTGCGCACCATTTGCGATGAAATCGTCGTGCTGTACGCGGGGCGCAAGGTGGAGGCGCGCAAGCGCGATGTCCACTCGATGCGGCATTCGATGCCGCCGTTCCACCCGTATTCGCATTTGCTGATTTCGTCGGTGCCGGCCTTGCGCCGGGGCTGGCTGGAAGAAGTCGAGGGCCGCACGCCGTCGTCGCTGCCGCCACTCGGTGAACCGGGCCAGACGGGCGGTGTGTGCGCATTCCTGGACCGCTGCGCGCTGCGCATCGATGGCGTGTGCAACCGCCTGCCGCCGCCGCGCCAGCAGCTCGACAATGGCGGCAGCATCCTGTGCCATCACGGCGAAGCCGCGCTGCGTGACATGCAGACGCCGCTGCGCCTGGTCGAAGGGGACGTGGCATGAACCAGCGCTTCGTCCGCCTGGCGGAAACCAATCGCCCCCGCGTGCGGATTTTCATCGACGGCCAGGCGGCCGACGCGCTGGCCGGCGACACGCTGATGGTGGCGGTCCTCAACAATGCCGGCCATCTGCGTGAATCCGAATTCGGCGATGGCAAGCGCGCCGGCTTTTGCCTGATGGGCGCTTGCCAGGATTGCTGGGTGTGGACGGCGCATGGCGCGCGGCTGCGTGCATGCACCACGGTGGTGGAAGAGGGGATGCATATCCTGACGAAACAGCCGGGGGCGGCATGGGCCAACCTCGCGTAATCATCATTGCCGCCGGCATGCCGGCGGGAGAAGCCTGGCACATATTGATAGCGCTACCAAAGGAGGAACCATGTTGAAATGGACGCAAGACAGCGTGAGGAGCGGGCCATGACTGTCTTATTAGGATGCATCGCAGACGATTTCACGGGCGGGACGGACCTGGCCGGCATGCTGGTAAAGGCGGGCATGCGCACCGTGCAATTGATCGGCGTGCCCGACGGGCCGCCGCCCCCGGGCGCGGATGCCGTGGTGATCGCGTTGAAATCGCGCACCAGCCCGGTGGAGGACGCCGTGGCGCAATCGCTTGCCGCGTTGCGCTGGCTGCGCCAGGCGGGCTGCCGGCAATTTTATTTCAAGTATTGCTCGACCTTCGACTCCACCCCGCGCGGCAATATCGGACCCGTTGCCGAAGCGTTGATGCAGGCGCTGGGCGCCGACTTCACCATAGCCTGTCCCGCCTTGCCCGCGAACGGGCGCACCGTCTACCAGGGCCACCTGTTTGTCGGCGACGTGCTGCTGTCGGAGTCGGGCATGCGCAACCATCCGCTGACGCCGATGACGGACGCCAACCTGGTGCGCGTGTTGCGCCGGCAGGTGCGGCTGCCGGTGGGCCTGGTGGACCTCGCCACGGTCAGCCGGGGCGCCGCCGCGATACGCGAACGGTTCCTGGCGCTGCGCCGGCAGGGCCATGCGCTGGCGGTGCTCGATGCGGTGTGTGATGCGGATTTGATGGCGATCGGCGCGGCCTGTGACGGCGTGGCCCTGGTCACGGGCGGATCCGGCATGGCGCTGGGCTTGCCGCAGAATTTCCGCAGCCGGGGCTTGCTGGCGCCGCACACGGTGGCCGATGCATTGCCGGCCACCGGCGGCCTGCGCGCCGTGGTGGCGGGCAGCTGTTCGGCCGCCACGCAAAAGCAGGTGAAAGCCATGCGCGCGCGCCACCCGGCGTTCCGTATCGACCCCGCGCGGCTGGCGCGTGGCGACGACGTGGTTTCGGAAGCCCTCGACTGGGCATCGAGCCGCCTGGCGCAACCGGTATTAGTGTATGCCACGGCAACACCGGAAGAAGTCCGGCAGGTGCAGGCGGAACTCGGCGCCGGCAACGCGGGCGACCTGGTGGAAAAAGCGCTGGCCGCGGTTGCCTGTGGCCTGGTCCGGGCCGGTGTGGGCCGGTTGATCGTGGCGGGCGGGGAAACGTCCGGTGCGGTGGTCAAGGCGCTGCGGGTACGGGGCTTGCGCATCGGGCCGGAAATCGATCCCGGCGTGCCGTGGACCTGCACCGTGCACGACGACGGTGCGCCGCCGCTGGCGCTGGCGCTCAAGTCAGGCAATTTCGGCAGCGAGGATTTCTTCCTCAAGGCGTGGGAGCGGCTGCCGTGAGCACGATGTTTTCCACCGGCCGCCACGAGGCCGCGTTGCGCGAGCAGATGGCCTGCTATGGCCGTTCGCTGTTCGAGCGCGGCCTGACTGCCGGCAGCAGCGGCAATATCAGTGTGCGGCTGGACGACGGGTGGCTGCTGACCCCAACCAACGCCTGCCTGGGCCGCCTGGACCCCGCGCGGTTGTCCAAACTGGACTGGGACGGCCGCCACGTCAGCGGCGACGCCCCGTCCAAGGAAGCTGTCCTGCACCGCGCCATGTACGAGGAACGGGCGGGGGCGGGCGCCATCGTGCACCTGCACTCCACGCATTCGGCCGCCGTTTCCTGCATGTGCGGGCTGAATCATGACGATTGCATTCCGCCCCTGACTGCCTACTTCGTCATGAAAATCGGCCGCTTGCCGCTGATTCCGTATCACCGTCCCGGCGATCCCGCGCTGGGCGGTGCGATCCGGGCATTGGCGCGCAAGCACAGCGCCGTGCTGCTGGCCAATCACGGGCCGGTGGTGTCGGGCGCGTCGCTGGACGCCGCCATGCATGCGGCGGAAGAGCTGGAAGAAACCGCCAAGCTGTTCTTATTGTTGCGCAATACCCCGGCCAGTCCCCTGGCCCCGGAGCAGATCGACGAACTGAAGTCCGCCTTCCAGCTGGCGCTGTAGGCGGCGCGCGCCGGCTACCGGCCGGCATCCCCTCCATTCAATGAGACACCCATGACCAAACGTATCGCATTTATCCATACCGTCGGCTTCCTGGTCGACGATTTTCGCGCCCGCATGCGCGCCGCCATGCCGGAAGCCGACTGCTTTCATCTGTTGAACGAAAGCCTGCTGCAAGACTTGCTGCGGGGCGCACCGCAAGCGCAGGTTTACCGGCGCGTCGTCGAGCAAATCATGCTGGCGGCCGACGCCCGGCCCGACCTGATCGTCGTGACGTGTTCGTCGACGTCGCCGGCCGTCGATATGGCACGGCGCCTGGTGTCGCAGCCTGTCCTGAAAATCGATGACCCGATGGCTGCCGAAGCCGTGCGCAGCGGTTCGCAGGCCGGCGTGCGCATTGGCCTGCTGTGCACCGCCGCCAGCACGGTGGAGCCGAGCAGCGCGCTGTTGCGGGCGCACGCGGCGGCGCAGGGACGTGACGTTACCATCATGGCGGTGCTGCGCCACGAAGCTTACCAGGCACTGATGGCGGGCGACCGGGCGCGCCACGACGCGATCTTGACCGAGGCGGCCGCCAGCCTGGCCGGGCAGGTGGACGTGCTGGTGCTGGCCCAGGCATCGCTGGCGCATTTGCGCGACGCGCTGGCGGCGGCATTGCCATGCCCCGTATTGGCCAGTCCGCCCCTGCTGATGCGGGAAATCGCCCGCCTTTATGACGCGCCGGCCGATGCCGGCGACGCGGCGGCAGATTGTGCTGAGCAAGCCCGTCAACTTGCAGTTATCTGCGATCCCGGGGCGGGAAAACGGAGCAGCCTTGCAGGCAATGCATGGTGTAATGAGAAGACATCAACGCAGTCTTCACAACAGTGGCTCACCGGCACGCATGCGGTGAACAGGGAATGAAAAACATGATGAATATTTCAAGACTGAAGCATGGCGTGAGCGGCAACCGCTTCGTCCGCCTGGCGGAAACCGAACGCGCTCCAGTGCGCATCGTTATCGATGGCGATCCGGCGCAAGCGCTGGCTGGCGATACCCTGATGGCGGCGCTGCTGCACAATACGCGCGACTTGCGCGAATCGGAATTCGGCGACGGCAAGCGCGCCGGCTTTTGCCTGATGGGCGCGTGCCAGGATTGCTGGGTCTGGACCGTGGATGGCGCGCGCCTGCGCGCCTGCACCACCGTGGTGGAGGACGGGATGCATATCGTGACCAAACAACCGGGGGCAGCATGGGCCAACCTCGTGTAATTATCATCGGCGCCGGCCCTGCGGGCGTGCGCTGTGCGGAAACCCTAGTGGCGGCCGGTTTGCGGCCGACCGTGGTCGATGAAAACCGCCGCGACGGCGGCCAGATCTACCGCCGCCAGCCCGACAACTTTACACGCCCGTACGCCAAGCTGTACGGCACCGAAGCGGCCAGCGCGCAGGCGCTGCATGACAGTTTCGACGCGCTGCGCGGGAAAATCGACTACCTGCCGGAAACGCTGGCCTGGAACATCGCCGACGGCAAGGTGCACGTGACGCACGACCAGCGCACGCGCGCTCTGCCGTATGACGCGCTGGTGATCTGCTCCGGCGCCACCGACCGCCTGATGCCCGTCAAGGGCTGGCACTTTGCCGGCACCTACAGCCTGGGCGCGTCGCAGATTGCGCTGAAAGCGCAGGCCTGCGCCATTGGCCGCCAGGTCGTGTTCATGGGCACGGGGCCGCTGCTGTACCTGGTGGCGTCGCAATACGTGAAGGCGGGCGCCAACGTGGCGGCCGTGCTCGATACGTCGCCCTTCATGCGCCGCGTGGCGGCGCTGCCGAAATTGCTGGCGCGCCCCGCCGTGCTGCGCAACGGCTTCGCGCTGGTGGCCAACCTGAAGCGGGCCGGCGTGCCAGTGTTGACGGGTATAACCCCGCTGGAAATCCAGGGCTCGCCGGAAACCGGCGTGCAGGGCGTGCTGATCCGCGACAGTGGCGGCAATGCGCGCGCGTATGAATGCGACGCGGTGGCGATGGGATACCACTTGCGGCCGGAAACGCAGCTGGCGGACCTGGCGCGCTGCGCGTTCCGCTTCGACCACGAAACGCGCCAGTGGCTGCCCGAGACGGGTGAAGACGGCCGCACGTCGGTGCCGGGCGTGTACCTGGCCGGCGACGGCATGAAAGTGCTGGGCGCGGATGCGGCGGAAATCGGCGGCAGGCTGGCGGCGCTGGCCGTGCTGAAGGATGCCGACTATCCGGTATCGGAAGACGAACTGTTTGCCCTGCGGGCGCGGCAGGCCGGCATGGACCGCTTCCGCCGCGGCCTGGTGCAGGCATTCCCGTGGCCCGCCCAGCAGGCGGCGCAATTGCCTGACGACGCCATCGTGTGCCGCTGCGAAGCCATCACGGCGGGGGAATTGCGGCGCACCGTGTGCGACAAGGGTGCGCAGGAAGCCAACCGCGCCAAGGCGCTGTGCCGGGTCGGCATGGGACGCTGCCAGGGACGCTATTGCGGCCACGCGGGGGCGGAAGTGATTGCGCACGCGGCCGGCGTGCCGGTGGAACAGGTAGGGCGGCTGCGCGGACAGGCGCCGGTCAAGCCGCTGCCGATCGCGGTGACGGAGGAACAGTGATGAGTCTACAAAAAGCGGATGTGGTGATTGTTGGCGGCGGCATCATGGGCGCCTCCTCGGCATTCTTCTTGCGCAAGCGCGGCTTGTCGGTGATCTTGCTGGAGCGCGGCCTGATCGGGCAGCAGGCCAGCGGCGTCAACTTCGGCAATACGCGCCGCATGGGCCGCCCGGTCGAAGAGCTGCCGCTGTCGAACCGTTCGCGGGGCATCTGGCTGAAGTTCAGGGAATTGTTCGGCGACGACGCGGAACTGCTGTTGAACGGCCACCTGCGCCTGGGCTTCAAGCAGGAACACGAAGAACGCATGGTGCGCTATGCGCGCGATGCGGATGGCTTTGGCCTCGACATGCAAATGCTGAGCGCGAAAGCCCTGCGCGAACGCTACCCCTACCTGGGGCCGGAAGTCACGTCGGGTTGCCTGGCGCCGCACGACGGCCATGCCAATCCCCGCCTGGCGGCGCCCGCCATCGGCCGCGCGGCTGTGCGCGAAGGGGCGCAGGTGTTTGAAAACACGGAAATCGTCAGTGTGGAAAAAGAAGGCGAAGAATTCCGCGTCACGGCGGCCGACGGCCGCGTGTTCCGCGCGCCGGTGGCGCTGATCACGGCGGGCGCCTGGGGGGACCGCATCAGCGCCAGTTTTGGCGAGCCGGTGCCGATGATCGTCAAGGGGCCGCAGATGGCCGTCACGGAACCGGTGCCCTACGCCATCGGCCCCACCATCGGCGCGATTGCCGACACGTTCGAGAAGACCGTGTATTTCCGCCAGGTTGCGCGCGGCAATATCGTGATTGGCGGCGGCGGGCATGAAGCACCGGACATGGTGAACCGGCGCGCCTATGTGAACCCGATGAGGACACTGATGAAGCTGGCGGCCGCGCCGCACGTGGTGCCCGCGCTGGCCAACCTGAGCATCATCCGCGTCTGGAGCGGCATCGAAGGTTACATGAAGGATAGCCGCGCGGCCATGGGGCCGAGCGGGCGGGTGCGCGGCTTGTATTACGCGTTCGGTTTTTCCGGCGAAGGTTTCCAGCTGGGCCCGGGCGTGGGCGACGTGATGGCGGAATTGATCGCCACGGGCGCCACCAGCACGCCGATCGGGCATATGCACATTGGGCGTTTCGCCCAGGTGGCGGCGTAACGCATGGCGACGCCGGCGTACCATCCGGGGCCGCCACCCTGACGGTCTGTGCCTCCCGGTCCGTTATCCGGACCTTTTCATCCGCAGGCGGCGATGCCTGCGGATTTTTTTTGCCTTGTCAACTGGCATGGCATATTCATCCGCCAAGTGCGAGGAATTCGCTTGTTTATGCCGTTTGCCCCCTGCGTTACGCGGCAATGTTTCAGCCGGTCACCCTTAAAGTTTTACCTGTGGTGCAGATAAAAGCAGTTGCATTTCCAAGGCTAATTTTCTGATCCGCATAAGACCAACCATACTATCCTGGGGGAGACGTCAATGTATAAAACATTATTGAAGCAAGTGGCAGCCGGCGCTGTCGTTGCCGCGGCGGCCAATGCAGCCAACGCACAATCGAGCGTGAGCGTGTACGGCATCGTCAATATCGGCGCCGTGTATACGAAGTCCGATACGGCGCCAACGCGCTGGGGCATCGATCCGGGCGGCTGGTGGGCGTCGCGGCTGGGCTTCCGTGGCACGGAAGACCTGGGCAACGGCGTGTCCGCCATTTTCCAGCTTGAAAACGGCTTCAATCCCGATACCGGCATGATGGGCCAGGGCGGCCGCCTGTTCGGCCGCCACTCGTGGGTCGGCGTGAAAGGCGATTTCGGCACGGTGCGCCTGGGCCGCGCTTGGACGCCCACGTATTGCCTGCTGACGGACGTGATCGATCCCTTTGAAGATGCCTTGTCCGGCGCCGCCGGCGGCTTCCTGGGCCGTAATATTTTCACCGCCATCGACATCCGCATGCAAAACTCGATCTTCTATGCGAAGACCATCGGCGGCTTCAAGGCCGACCTGGCGTATACGCTGGGCGAAACCGCGGGCAATGCTTCCGCCAATCGCCAGGTCAGCACGGCGTTCACGTACGGTGCCGGCCCGCTGAAGGCGGTATTCGGCTACCACGACGTCAAGGACGCCAACGGCGCGGGCTCGTCGAAGCTGACCCTGGTGGGCGGCACCTACGACTTGGGCGTGGCCAAGGTGCACTTCGGCCTCGACCAGCAAAAGACCGACGCTACCGGCCTGCCCAGGGTCGATGCCAACGACATCCTCGTGGGCCTCACGGTGCCGGCCGGCGGCGGCCGCATCCTGGCGTCATTCAACCGGCTCAACGACCACACGGCGCTCAACGCCGACATGAAGCAGTACGCGGTCGGTTATACGTATGACCTGTCCAGGCGCACCACGCTGTTCACATCATACGGCCATATCGACCGCAACCACGCCAACCGCGCCGACTTCGGCATCCGCCACATGTTCTGACGCACCGTACTTTTGATTGCCACGGGCCCTTTGCTGAAGGGCCCTTTTTTCGTCCGCCCGCGGCAAAGCAAGGTCAGCATTTTTCACTGGGGATCCGTGGGGATTTGCTGTGGTATGCCGCCCGCACAGCTTTTTTTAGGTCGGCGCAACGGTATTGAAGCGCCACAGAAAATGCTGGGAGGGGGGCGGATTACAAAGGAAACTGCTCCGGGTGTGTGGCATTACAGCATCTCCTCGGCACGCAAATCCCTAAACTAGTCTTCATCGACCTGTCGTCAACCCCGCCAACCAAAGGAGATCCACCAAATGGCACACCAACCCAAATTCATCAGCTTCGACTGCTACGGCACCCTCATCAACTTTGAAATGGGCCCGACGGCAAAACGGCTGTATGAAGACCGTGTTCCAGCCGCCCTGATGCCGGCGTTCCTGGACAGTTTCAAGTTTTACCGACTCGATGAAGTGATGGGCGCATGGAAGCCATTCTTCGACGTCGTGGAAAACTCGCTGCAGCGCACCTGCAAGGCGCATGGCATCGAATACCGCCCCTCCGATGCGCTGGCCATGTACGCGGCGGTTCCGACCTGGCAGCCGCACCCCCACGTGGTGGAAACGCTGCAGGCGATCGCGCCGCACATCCCGCTGGTGATCCTCTCGAACTCGATGGTGGATTTGATCCCGCACAGCGTGGCCCACCTGAAGGCGCCGTTCCACGCGGTCTATACCGCCGAGGAAGCGCGCGCCTACAAGCCGCTCGCGAAAGCGTTCGAATACATGTTCGACCAATTGGGTTGCGGACCGGAAGACATGATGCACGTGTCGTCGAGCTTCCGTTACGACCAGATGACGGCAAACGACCTGGGCTTCAAGTACAAGGCTTTCATCGACCGTGGCCACGAACCGATGTGCGACGGTTATGGCGTCGACCGCCTGACCGATTTCCGCCAGCTGGCGGCCCTGGTGGGGGTCGATTTGCCTGCGCAGGCCGGCGGCGCGCAACGGAGTGCGTGATGGGAGACCATCACCAGAAGGCCGCCACCGCGCTCAGCACGGTGGCGCCCAACCTGACGCTGGATGAGGTGGCGGCCCTGGCCAAGCGCCTCTATGGCATCAGTGGCAGTGCTGCGCCGCTGCCCGGCGAGCGCGACCAGAATTGCCGCATCGAGACGCCCGATGGGCGCCGCTATGTCATCAAGATCAGTAATCCGTCCGAGCCGGTCGGCGTGGTCGACTTCCAGATCGCCGCGCTCGATCACATCGCCCGCGTCTCGCCCGGCCTGCCGGTGCCGCGCATGGTGCGCACGCTCGATGGCCAGACGCGCGGCACGGTCACGCTGGCCGGCGGACCGACTGCCACCGTGCGCATGCTGACCTATCTCGATGGCGTACAAATCCTTGAAACGCCACGGACGGCGTCCCAGCGGCGTTCCATGGGCACGCTGCTGGGCGGGCTCGACCTCGCGCTGCGTGACTTCAGCCATCCGGAGGCGAGCCACGATTTGCTGTGGAACGTCTCGGCCGCGCACCGCCTGGCCGACAAGATCGACAGCGTGATGGACCCGTCGCACCGTGCGCTGGCCCAGGCATTCATGCGGCGTTTCAACGACCACGTGTTGCCGCGCCTGGCGTCGGTCAGGTCGCAAGTCATCCACAACGATATCCACTTCTACAACGTGCTGGTGGCCCCGACCGACCATGAGCGTATCGTCGGCGTGATTGACTTCGGCGACATGTTGCATGCGCCGCTGGTGGGCGAGGTGGCGACAGCGGCCGCCTTCCACATGAAGGGCTGCGCCGATCCGTTCGAAGGACCGGCGCAATTCGTCGGCGCTTATCACGCAACCCTGCCGCTGAACGCGGCCGAACAGGACATCGTGGCCGACCTGATGGCGACGCGCCACCTCATCACCGCGCTGATCACCAACTGGCGTGCGCTGCGCTACCCGGAAAACCGCACCTACATCCTGCGCCACAACCCCGCCGCATGGGAAGGACTGGCGCAGATGGCCGATCTCTCCCGCAACGAGGCACGCGACAGATTACTGAAGGAAGTCCTATGAAAAGCACAATCGACCTCAACATGGTTAACGCCTATATCCCCGGGCGCGCCGACGTGGGCCCCGCCACGGCGGCCATGATCGAACGGCGCGATGCGTTGCTCGGTCCCGCCTACCGGCTGATGTATGAACATCCGCTGCACATCGTGCGCGGCGAAGGCGCCTGGCTGATCGATGCCGATGGCCGCCGCCACCTCGACGTATACAACAATGTCGCGTCCCTCGGGCATTGCCATCCCGCCATCACCGAAGCCATCTGCACGCAGGTGCGCAAGCTGGCGACCAATACCCGCTACCTGCACGAGACCATCCTGGAACTGGCCGAGCGCCTGCTGGCGACGGCGCCGGGCACGGGGCTGGCGCACCTGATGCTGACGTGTTCCGGCAGTGAAGCCAACGACCTGGCGTACCGCATCGCCCAGACCCGCACCGGTGGCGCTGGCGTGATCGTGACGGACACCGCGTACCACGGCTTTACCGACGCGGTGTCGAAATTCTCCCCATCGCTCGGGGAAAACGTCGACCTCGGCGCACACGTGCGTGTGGTGCCGGCGCCACGCCAATACCACGCCGAAGGCGCCGACGTCGCCGGCACCTTTACGCGCGACGTCGAAGCGGCCATCGCGGACTTGAAGCGGCATGGCATCCGGCCGGCGGCGCTGATCGTCGATACCATGTTTACCAGCGACGGCATCTTGCCGGGGCCGGTCGGCCTGTTGCAAGGCGCCGTCGAGGCCATCAAGCGGGCAGGGGGCCTGTTCATTGCCGACGAAGTCCAGCCAGGCTTTGGCCGCACCGGCGAACATATGTGGGGTTTCCAGCGCCATGGCGTTCAGCCCGACATCGTCACCATGGGCAAACCGATGGGTAACGGCCAGCCGGTGGCGGGCTTGCTGGCCACGGCCGATGTACTGGAACGTTTTGGGGAAAACTCACGCTACTTCAACACGTTTGCCGGCAATACCGTGTCGTGCGCGGCGGCGCTGGCGGTGCTCGATACGATCCAACGCGACAAGCTGATCGAACACGCGGCCGACGTCGGCAAGGTCTTGCGCGATGGGATTGCCGCCCTGGCCAGCCGCCATGAAGCCATCGGCGACGTGCGCGGTGTCGGCATGTTCGTCGGCGTGGAACTGGTGTCGGACCGCGCATTGCGCACGCCCGACCGCGCGCTGACCACCCGTGTCGTCAACCACATGCGTGACCAGGGCGTGTTGCTCAGCGCCTGCGCCAAGGGCCACAATGTGCTGAAGGTACGGCCGCCGCTGGTGCTGACGGCTGAACAGGCGCAACTGGTGGTCTCGGCGCTGGATAATGCGCTGTCCGCGACGCGGCGGGCGTAAGCTGCCGCACAGGCGAGTGTGGATCCGGCGAACGCCATCGGGGCCGGTGCGTGCCCGTGCCGGCCGGCGCCGGCGTGACGCCAGGTCCGCGCGCCGTCGGGTTGTCGTTCGAAACAAAGCATCTCTCCATCACCAAAGAATGACAGCTTCTGCCACCGGAAGGCAGGCGGACAGCAGAAAATACCTGGGACCCATGCCTACAATGACGTGGCAGGCCGCCGGGACAAGACCGCTGAAGCGGCGCCGCACCGGCAGGCTTTCGCAGTCCATTTGCAGCCATAACATCTATCCAGCCTCTTGAGGAGACACCCATGAGCAACAGCGATTCCGATATCATCGTCCCCCGGCATGCCGCCATCAGCGACCTGGTCGCCGATGATCCCGGGCGCGGCGCCTCGCGCCGCGACGTCATGCGCACCTTGCTGGCCGGCGGCATGTTGGCCGCCACCGCGGGCGGTTTGCTGACGCATGCCGGCCAGGCGTTTGCGCAGACCCCGAAGAAGGGCGGCCGCATCCGCGTGGCGGTGGGCGCCAGCTCCACCGCCGATACGCTGGACCCGGCCAAGGGCGGCACGATTGCCGATTACGTGCGCCACTTCATGTTCTACAATGGCTTGACTTCCATTGACACCAGGCTGGGGGCGCAAATGGAGCTGGCCGAGTCCATGACCACCAAGGATGCGTTGACGTGGACGGTGAAGTTGCGCAAGGATGTCCGCTTCCACGACGGCAAACCCCTGACGCCGGCCGATGTCGTCTATACGCTGATGCGCCATAAGAACCCCGCCACGGCATCCAAGGTCAAGGCAGTGGCCGACGAAATCGCGGAAGTCAAAGCCACCGGCCCGAACGAAGTGCAGATCAGGCTGGAGTCGGCCAATGCCGACTTGCCGCAGCTGCTGGGGACGGCGAATTTCGTGATCATCCGCGATGGCACCACGGACTTCACCACGGCCAACGGCACCGGCCCGTACAAGTGCAAGGAATTCCGGCCCGGTGTGCGCTCGGTCAGCGTGCGCAACGAGAATTACTGGAAGCCGGGCAAACCCTACCTCGACGAAATCGAATACTTCGCCATTCCGGACGAAGCCGCGCGCGTCAATGCGCTGCTGTCCGGCGACGTACACCTGATTAACGCCATCAATCCCCGTTCCGTGCCGACCGTGACCGCTGCCGCCGGCTACACGGTGTTTGAATCGAAGACGGGCCATTACACCGACTTGATCATGCGCGACCATGTGGGACCGGTGAAAAACCCGGACTTCGTGCTGGCCATGAAATACATGATGGATCGCGAACAGATCCGCAAGGTGTCGATGCGCGGCTTTGCCACCATCGGCAACGACCAGCCGGTGCAGTCCCACCACAAGTATTATTTTCCCGGATTGCCGCAGCGCGGCATGGACCTGGACAAGGCCAAATTCCACCTGCAGAAATCCGGCATGGCCGGCAGCACGCTGCCGCTGGTGGCGTCCGTCGCCGCCAATGGCTCGGTCGATACCGCGCAAATCCTGCAATTGTCGGCGCAAAAGATCGGCTTGAACCTCGATATCAAGCGCATGCCGGCCGATGGCTACTGGTCCAACCATTGGGCCAAACATCCTCTGTCGTTTGGCAATATCAATCCCCGTCCCACCACGGACCTGATGTTTACCCTGTTCTACAAGTCGAGCGCGCCGCAGAACGTATCGGGCTGGAAGAACGAGAAATTCGACCAGTTGCTGGAGCTGGCGCGCGGTGAAACCAATGACGCCAAGCGCAGGCAGATGTACGCGGACATGCAGGTGATGGTGCACGAAGGCTGCGGCGTCGGCATCCCGATTTTCAACCACTCGCTGGACGGGTTCACGAACAAGCTGAAGGGTTATGGCTCGCATCCGGTTGCAGGCCTGATGGGTTACATGTTCGCTGAGAACGTTTGGTTGGACGCCTGACGATCGCACTGTCGCGGCAGCAGGCTGTGCTGCGTGGCGCCCCGAAGACGGTTTATCGTGCGCGGTGGCGGGCTGAAAACAGTGATTTTCGGCAGGGCGGTCATGGTCTACTAGTGGCGAGCGGCGCTGCTGCACGCACCGGGCGGCGTCATTGTTTGTTCCAAATCTTGAAAGTACCACCATGTCGAATGTACGCGTTCCATCCTTTGTCGACCTGCGCCGGTTCGCGCAAGACCGCAGCCAGGGCATTACCGTGGCGGCCCTGCCGGGCGAAGACCGTTTTCTCTCCAGCCGCCGCGTGCTGGACTGGGCGCCGGGTCCCGTGACGGCGGGCGTGATCGCGCTGGACGCCGGTGTTGGCGAGGTGCCGTCCCTGCCTGCCGATGAATTCATTATCGTCAACGAAGGCACGCTGACGCTCTCGCAGCGCGGCGTCAGCCTGACCTTGCAAGCCAACCAGGGTGCGGTGATGCAGCAGGGCGCCGCGTTTTCGTGGTCGGCGCAAGGGCCGGTGTCGCTGATCTTCACGCGCTACAACCGCAGCCGGCCCGGCAACCGGGCCATCGTGCCGGTCAAGGAAAACCCGACGCTGGAAGCGACCGGCGCGCCATCGGCGGACTTGCTGCTGACGCCGACGCCGGCCTGCCGCAATTACACGGATTACCGCACGGCCGATGGCGAATTCATGGTCGGCACGTGGGACTCGACGCCATACCACCGCCGCGCCATGCATTACCGCCATTTTGAATTGATGTACCTGCTGGAAGGCAGCGTGACGTTTGTCGATGGAGCGGGCCGCAGCGGCACGTTCTCGAAGGGCGATATCTTCCTGATCGAACAGACGGCGGACTGCAGCTGGGAGAGCCGCGTCGACGTGGCCAAGGTGTACGTGATTTACCGCCCGGCGTAAGCAGCCATGGCCTTTGTCTACAAATCCGACCCGGTGCGTGGCGCCGTCTGGGCGGACCTGTTTGCGCGCCGGATGCCGGAACTGCCGTTCCGCATCTGGCCCGACGTCGGCGACCCGCGCGACGTGCGCTTCCTGGCCGCGTGGCAGCCGCCGGACGACCTGGCGCAGCGCTTTCCCAACCTGGAAGTGCTGTTTTCCACCGGGGCCGGGACCGACCACGTTGACTTGTCCGCGATCCCCGCAACCTTGCCGGTGGTGCGCATGGTGGAGGCCGGCATTATCGGCGGCATGGTCGAATATGTGACCATGGCCGTGCTGTCGGTCCACCGCGACTGGGAAACCTACCGCCGCCAGCAGCGCGACGGCCAGTGGAACGTGCACCGGGTGTACCCGGCGTCAAAACGGCGGGTTGGCGTGCTGGGGCTCGGTGTGCTGGGCCGCGCCGTGCTCCAAAGCCTCACCGGCCTGGGCTTTTCTTGCGCGGGCTGGAGCCGGTCGGCGCGACAGATCGACGGTGTCGAATGCCACGCGGGCCAGGATGGCTTGCAGGCTTTCCTGGCGCGCACCGATATCCTGGTTTGCCTGGTGCCGCTGACGGCGGAGACACGCGGCATCCTGTCGAAATCCGTGTTCGACCAGTTGCCGCGTGGCGCCACGGTGATCAACGTGGGCCGTGGCGGCCACCTGGTGCAGGACGATTTACTGCAGGCACTGGACGACGGCCGGCTCGGCGGCGCCATCCTCGACGTCTGCGAGCCGGAACCGCTGTCGCCGGGCCATCCGTTCTGGACCCACCCCAAGGTGGTGTTGACGCCGCATATCGCCAGCATGACGCAGCCGGAAACGGCGGCCGAAGCAGTGATGCATAACCTGCGCCGCCACCAGCAGGGCTTACCGATGACAGGCCTGGTCGACCGGGCCCGTGGCTACTAGGAGACCGTATGAAAACGCTGTTGCTGAAAAAAGAAGACATCAGCCAACTCATTTGCATGAAAGACGTCATCGGCGCCGTGGAAGAGGCGTATAAGGCCTTTAACAGCGGCCAGGTGGCGCAACCGGATTACATGAGCATCCACTTGCCGGCGCCGCGCGGTGAGATCGATTTCAAGGCCGGCTATTGCCAGTCCAACGAAATGATTTCGCTGAAAGCGTCGTCCGGCGGCTTCCCCCGGAACCCTGAACTTGGCTTGCCCAGCGGGATGGGCACCATCCTGCTGTTTGACGCCATCACCTGTGCCCTGGCCTGCGTGATGGACGGCAGCCTGATCACCGGCTTGCGGACCGGCGCCAGCGGCGCGGTTTCCGTCAAGGCGCTGGCGCGCAAGAACGCGAAAACCATCGCGTCCATCGGCACCGGCAACCAGGCGCGGATGCAAATCCGCGCCATCCGCGAAGTCATGGCCATTGAAACCATCCACGCGTGGGACCACCATCCCGAGTCGCTGTCGAAGTTCAAGGCCGATATCGAGCGCGATTACGGTATTGCCGTCATGATGGCGCCCACCGCCAGGGAAGCCGTGGAACAGGCCGATATCCTGATCACCACCACGCGGGGCAAGGGTGCGCTGGTGGACGCGGCCTGGGTCCGCCCTGGCACCCATATTATTGCGATTGGCACCGACGTGCAGGGTAAACAAGAGTTCGATCCCGAGGTTTTCCGGAATGCGAAGATCGTCAACGACTCCATTGCGCAATGCATCGTCAAAGGCGAAACCTGGCATCCGCTGGAAAAAAACATCATCACCCAGGACGATATTCATGCGGAGCTTGGCGAAATTTTGCTGGGCAAGAAACCGGGCCGGGAAAACGATGAGGAAATCACGATCTTCGATTCCACCGGCATGGCGATCCAGGACAACGCGACGTCGGCGAAAATCTACCGCAATGCGCTGGAAAACAATGTCGGCACGTTCTTTGCATTTTTTGAAAAGTGAATCATCCCATGCGCAACCATCCCACCCTTGAAGACATCCACGAAGCGCGGGCCCGCCTGAAACCGCATATCCGCCGCACGCCCATCCTGCGCGCGGAAAAAATCGAAGCTGCCGCCGGTTGCCAGGTGTACCTGAAGCCGGAAACGCTGCAAGTGACCGGCGCCTTTAAAATCCGCGGCGCCCTGAACAAGACGTTGTCGCTGCCGAGGGAAGCCATTGCCAACGGCCTCATCGGCACGTCGTCGGGCAACCATGCGCAGGGCCTGGCGTACGCTGCGAAAATGCTGGGCGTCAAAGCCACCATCGTGATACTGGCGTCAACGCCTGAAATCAAGGTCGCCAACACCAAAGCGCTGGGGGCCGAAGTGATCCCGTTTGACGGCGATACGGCGGCGCGCTGGAAACACGTGTGTCAACTTGCCGAGGAAAACGGCTACGTGGCCATCCACGGGTTTGAAGACCCGATGGTGATGGCGGGGCAGGGCACCATCGGCTGTGAAATCCTGGAAGACCTGGAAGACGTCGATACCGTCATCGTCCCGCTGGGCGGCGGCGGCCTGCTGTCCGGCATTGCCACCGCCATCAAGGAAACCAAACCCTCGGTCCGGGTGGTCGGCGCGGAACCGGCGCTGACACCGAAGTATTATCAAAGCCGCATCAACAAGGAGCGCACCACGCTGCCCTTGCTGGACACCATCGCGGATGGGTTGCGGATCAGCGTGCCGGGCCAAAATCCGTTTCCCATCATTGAAAAATATGTCGATGAAATCGTGCTGGTGGAAGACGATGACATTATTGCGGGAATGCGCAGCCTGGCCAGGGATGCGAAGCTGATTGCCGAGCCCGCCGCTGCGATCGGCATCGGGGCGCTGCTGGCCGGCGCCGTCAAGGTCCGGCCTGATGAAAAAGTCTGCGTGGTGCTGTCTGGCGGGAACTGGAACCTGGGCGACCTGGGCGACGTTTACAAGCTCGGTGAGTAAGTTGGAAGGGGCCGCCGCCCCTTGCCTGAGGCACTTCATCGCGCAGCGCAACGTTGCGCGCTTTGGCGATGCGCTGCCGCTGCGTGGCGCCGCTACCTGTTTTCCCGATGGCGGTGCATTTTCTGCAAGGGCCCAACAAGCAGTTGTTTGAGCTGTCCAGCGGCCCCCCACAACGGCTTCCCGTCGATGGTACTGACGCCGCCCTGGCAGCCCCGCGATGGCACTATCGGCAGGGTGCGCACGTTACGAAATTGCGCAAACGCGTGGACGAAATTGCATAATTCGACGGATCTGTTGTACACAACATACTGAATCCACCAGCACGCTGTGGAAGACTGGGTATGTAATATATAAAATACTTTCCTGTTGGCCCGGCGCCCGCCGGACCATGCAACAGGGATTTCAGGAACGGACAACCGCGCCGCCGGGGGCCTTAGTAACAGCCGTGCGCCCCGACCGAACCCATCGTTAACAGGCCGCCACGCCGTCGCTACAACCGGCTGGCGTTGCCGCACGCCCGGCCGGCGTGCGGCCAGTCACCGCGCTGGCGCCTGTTGAATTTCATGCGCGGAGTTGTGAATTATTGCAATTGCCTGATGGCGGCGATGCTCGCAAGATAAGGCCAGTAACCCAATTTCCCGCGCTCCCGGCGCAGCCGGCAGCGGGCAATGAACAACGAATGCATTTGGAAGAAACAACCATGAGGAGACAAGCGATGAGATTCCAGTATACGGCAATCACCCTTGCCTGCGCGGCGCTGTTGAGCGCGTGCGGTGGCGGTGGCGGTGGCGGCAACGGCGGTGACAGCGGTGCAGTACAATCGGTCACCTTCCCGTTTCCGGGCGGTGGCAAGGTTGCGCTGGCGGGCCAGCCGACCACCACCGTGAAGCTGAAAGCCACCGCCAGCTCCGGCGGCCCGATTACCTATACGTCCAATACGCCCGATGTCTGCTCCATCAGCGGCGACGTGGCGTCGCTGCTGAAAGCCGGCGAATGCTCGATCACGGCGACCCAGCCGGGCTACGACGGCTTCGCCTCCGCGTCGCAGCGCCAGCTGTTCGTCATTCCAAAGAATCCGCAGCTCCTGCTCAAGTTCCCCAACCCGGGCTGGCAGCCGGTGGGCGCTCCAGCGGTCTCGCTGGCGGCCACGTTTGACTCGGGCTTGCCGGTCACGTTCTCCAGCAAGACGCCTGCCGTGTGCACGGTCAGCGGAACGACGATGACCCCGGTCGCCAACGGTCTGTGCACGGTCGTCGCCACCCAGGCCGGTACGGATATCTATGCGGCGACGACCGTAGAGAAGAACATTCCGATCGGCACTGAAAAACCGGCCAAAGTGACGTTCCTGACGGGTTACAAGGATAGCGGCGCCACCAACGAAGGCTTCATCGGGCATCCGGGCAACCAGTGGTGGTGCCAGAATTGCGATCCGAAGGTGTCTGACGGGGGCAAGACCTTCACCTTTACCGCGAACTACGGCGCACCGCCGAAGCCAGGCGACTGGGATTACAACTCCGCAGTGTTCACATTGTTCGGTCCTGGCCTCGTCGAAGCCGATCTTGCTTCGCCCGGCGGCTGGTACCGCGGTGTCTTGAAGTCTTCGGCTTTCGCTGCGCCTAGCGCCAATCCCCAAGGTGTGCGGATCGATATCCAGGACGCGCTGCATTTCAATCTCACGCAAAACGCTGAATGGTACGGCTCGACCAACAACAAGTTCAACGTTGAACTGTTCGTGCCGCTGTTTAACCCGAACAAGAAAGACGCGGATGGCAACGCATGTGGCCTGACCCTGAAGGCCACGGTACAGCCTACCGCCGCCAGCGCGGACTACAGCGTCAACCTCAGGAAGGACTTCGTACTCGGCGAGTCGTGTGGCCTCGACGGGCTTGACAAAGACATGCTGTTGGAAATCTTCCCCGTCGTCGGCATGAAGTTCTCCGCGGTGAAGCCGAACGCGGACAAAGTCAATGCTTCGGGCCAGTACCGGACCGAGTACAAGCTGACCGGCCCGATCTACTTCCAGTGATAGCGGCGTGAACTTCCTTGCCGCTGCCTGGCGCGGCGGCAACCTGGGCATTAACAAGAGGATAAAGATAATGAATAGAATTGGGACAACGAATAACAGGAAGCCGCTGCAACTGACGGCGTTCGCTTTCGCCGCGGCGCAGGTCGCGCTGCTGTGCGGTAACGCCTATGCGCAGACCGACGCCGGCAATGGCGGCCAGGCGGCCAAGGAAGGCGCCAGCGCCACTGCCACCGTGGTTGTGACAGGCCAGCGCAAGCAATACGAAGCCGCTGCCGACATCAAGCGCAATTCCGACTTGATCGTGGATTCCGTGGTGGCCGACGAGGCCGGCAAACTGCCCGATAAGTCCATCACCGAAGTGCTGCAGCGCGTGGTGGGCGTGACCATGGACCGTAACCGTACCCGTACCGGCGCCAATCTGGCCGCCAACGGACTGGGCTTTGACGTCGAAGGTTCGGGCATCCAGGTGCGCGGCCTGTCGTGGGGCTCGTCCACCTTGAACGGCCGCGAGACCTTCTCGGCCGGCTGGCCGGGCCGTGAATTGAGCTGGGGCGATATTCCGCCGGAATTGATGGCCGGCGTGGACGTGTACAAGAATCCTTCGGGCGAACTGATCGAAGGTGGCATCAGCGGCCAGGTCAACCTGCGCACGCGCCTGCCGTTCGACTCCAAGGGGCAGTTCGGCGCCTTCTCGATGTCGGAAAATTACGCGGTACTGGGCAAGACCAAGTCGCCGGCGTTTTCCGGCCTGTATTCGAACCGCTGGAAAACCGACGACCTCGGCGAATTCGGCGTGCTGGTGGATTTGTCGTACAACAAAAACACCAACCGCACCGACTCGATTGACCAATCCGTGTATTACCCGCGTGCTGACCTGGTCAAGGGCCAGACCGTCTGGGTGCCGATTGGCGCGCAATGGGGCACCAACAATAGCGTGTCCGAGCGCAAGGGTTTCTATGGCGCGTTGCAATGGAAGAAGAATGGCAAAGAGTCGTCGCTGACGTACTTTGATTCGGGCTTCCATGCTGTCAACTTTGGCAACAATATCTTTGCCGGCGCCGAGTATCCTTACTACGTGCATTACGATGACGCGAAGTATGACGAGCGTGGCGTGTTCCAGTCCGGTGTCCTCAGTTATCCCGGCACGTACGATCCCGTTACCGGCAAATATACTATGCTGGGCAGAGGCGCCAACCATTTCGCCGAAGGCGGCCTGAAAATGGGCACCACGCGCAACTCCAGCGATGTGCATGGCCGCACGCAGGAACTGGCGTGGAACTTCAAATGGCAAGCCAACGAAAGCTGGTCGTTCCAGAACGACTTGCAGTGGGTGCATTCCACCAACCGCGGCGAATTTGGCATGGTCAACCTCGGCACCTTCGTGCCAAGGATGGGTGTGGACGTGTCGGGCTCGCTGCCGTCGTTCATGTTCGACGACAAGAGCCGCGCGTTCCTGGCCGATCCGAACAATTATTACTGGGATATCTCGCAGCCGGACCGCAACAAGGCCAAGGCGGATATGTACGCGTGGAAAGTCGACGGTAAATATGTCTTCGATTCCCCTGTGCTGCGTGATTTCCGCTTCGGCATGCGCATCACCCACCGCAGTTCACGCAAGGACAAGAATGCCGGCACCGGCTGGAAATCGTTCTCGGAAGACTGGGCAGTGGCCACGACGAAAATTCCGGGCACGCTGCCGCTGGCTGCCGACAACCCGGGGTGGCCACCGCGGCCTGACTACGGCTACCTGAGCGACCCGCGTTACGCCGCACTGGGCACCGTGGAAACCTTCGCGTACCCGAATTTCTTCAATGGCCGCATTGCGGCGCCGCCAACCATCGTGGTGCCGACCAAGGACGTGATCCTGAACCGGCCTGACGCGTACAAGAAATTGCTGCAGACGCTGGTCTTGAACTGCGAAATGGGCAATCAATGGAGTGGCGCCAAGAACGACTGCTCGAAGGCGGCCGATGGCTGGAAACCGGACATGTACGATCCGACCGATCCGAAGTACGTCAGCGAGCACAGCGAGGGTACGCAGGCGCTGCATGGCACCTTGCGCTTTGGTTTCGACGACTGGAAGGTTCCGGTCGACGGCAACCTGGGTGTGCGCGTCATCCGCACCAATACCACGGCCCATGGCTACACGGTATTCAAGCCGCAGTATAGCGACACCACCAATCCTGCCGTGCCGCGCTTTGGCGTCATCGATGAACCGCTGGATTTGAAGGACAGCCATATCGACGTAGTCCCGAGCCTGAACTTGAAGGCCTCGTTCACCGACAAGCTGCAGGGCCGCCTGGCCTTGTCGCAAGGTATCTCGCGCCCTGGCTTTGACCAGATGCAGGAGTACATCACGCTGTCCCAGGACGTCAAGAACGATCCTTCCGGCAAGAATGTCGAGATGATCAGCTATACCGGCAAGAACGACGGCAACGTGAAGCTGAAGCCACTGAAGGCGTCCAACTTCGACGTCTCGCTGGAATGGTATCCACAGCCTGGCCAGTCGCTGACGGCGGCCGTGTTCTACAAGAAAGTCAAGGACATCATCATGTCCGAGACGTATACCCGCACCTTGAAAGACCTGGCTGGCAGCGAACAGGAATTCACGATCACCGGCCCTGCCAATGCCGCCAAGCTGCACTTGCGCGGTATCGAAATTGCCGGTATGACGTACCTGGACAAGATTCCCGGCCTGAGCAATTTGCCGCAGTGGATGAAGGGCTTCGGCGTGTCATCCAACTTCACGTACATCGATGGCAAGCAAGAGTTGTATCACCCGTTCGCGCTGAAATATTGCCCGGCCGGCAAGCTGTCGATCGGCGGCGCATTGTATGGGTGCGACACCAACGGCATGCCGTTCAGCGATTTGCCCGTGCCGTACATGTCGCGCCGCGCGTTCAACGCAGCGTTCATGTACGACCAGGGCCCGATCTCGGCGCGTCTGGCGTACAGCTGGCGTGACCGCACGCTGCTGGCAACCGGCGTCTATGGCGCGTCGGGCGACAATGGCACCAGCGCCGATCCGGTGCGTATTGCCGCCAATAACGGCGTGGCGCCGCAGGACGTGGGCTGGGGCTTGCCGGTGTGGCAGGAAGCCGTTGGCCAGTGGGATGCCGGTATCAATTACCGCTTCAGCGACCACGTATGGGGCAGCTTCAACGCCAGCAACCTGACCAACGTGGTGACCCGCCAGACCAACCAGCAAGCGCCGGGTGCGATGGGCCGTTCCTGGTACAACCCGGGCCGCAGCTTCCGTATTTCGATGGGCTACACCTTCTGATGCATCGTGGCGCCGCTTGCGGCGCCTGCGCGAAAGGCGGCTTCGGCCGCCTTTTTTTGGCCCCTGCGCGGGGCCTTGTTTTTTTGAAAAGGATAACCATGAATGACCTGACCATGACCGCACTCGTACTGGCAGCCGCAGTCTGCGCGCCCGTCCATCAGGCAAGGGCGCAGGGAGGCGCCGCCAGGCCGGCCGCCGGCCTTGCCGGCGGGCCGCTGTGCTATTACCATGACCAGCGCTATTCGGAAGGCGCCGTGCTCAATGGCCGCGTCTGCGCCCGCAACAAGGCCGCGGCTGCTGCGGGTGGCGGCCGCGCGGAAGGCAGGGCGGCGGAACTGGTGTGGGCGCCGCTGGAGAGAGCCGAGTTGTCGGGCATGCAGCAGGACATCGAACGCATGCGCCTGCAAACCCAGCTGGTACAGGTCCGCACCGTGCTGGCCGAGACGGAAGCGCGGCAGGCTGAAGCGATGTCGAAACTGTCCGGGAAAAATTGAGGCTAATCCGCCCGCCAGTGCATGGCCAACACCGTTCCGGCGCGCCTTCCGGGCAACAGCTTCAGTCAGGATGGGAGAGTACGGAGCAGTGCTAATTAGCGCGTTTTAGTATTCGCAGGCATCCCGCAAGACCATTGCGCCGCCCTTAACGCGGGCGGCGCATCTTAAAGAAAAGCCCGGCCGCGAAAGCGGCCGGGCCAGCGTGGCAAGGACGAATGGGCCGCCCGTGTCAATGGAATTCGCCGACCACCACGCCCAACTGCATGTGGCCCGCGCAGCCTGGTTGACCCGGCCGCGCCAGTTGCGGCGCATCGGCCGTACGGCTGCGCGAATGCCGGCTGACCTTGAATACGCCGACCACCGACGCCAGCGCGCCGGCTTGTTCACGCAAGGCTTCCGATGCGGCCGCAACTTCTTCCACCAGGGCGGCGTTTTGCTGGGTCGCTTCATCCATCTGGCGGATCGCGTGGTTGACGTGGTCGATGCCGGCCGACTGTTCCGCGCTGGCCGCGCTGATCTGGCCCATGATGCCGGTAACGCGGTTGACACTGTCAAGGATTTCTCCCATGGTCATGCCGGCCGTGCCGACCAGGCGCGTGCCGGTTTCCACCTTGGTGACCGAATCGGCAATCAGCGCCTTGATTTCGCGCGCGGCCGAGGCCGAGCGCTGCGCCAGCGAACGCACTTCAGTGGCCACCACGGCGAAACCGCGGCCCTGTTCGCCGGCGCGGGCCGCTTCCACCGCCGCATTGAGCGCGAGGATATTGGTCTGGAACGCGATACCGTCGATGACGCTGGTAATGTCGGCGATCTTGCGGGCCGACTGTTCGATGGTTTCCATGGTCTCCACCACTTCATCGATCACGGCTCCGCCCCGCGAGGCGACTTCCGAAGCGGCCGCCGCCAGTGCGTTGGCCTGGCGCGCATGTTCGGCGTTTTCCCGGACCGTGCCGGTCAACTGTTCCATCGATGAAGCGGTTTCCTCGAGCGCGCTGGCCTGCTGTTCAGTGCGCGTCGACAAATCCGCATTTCCGGACGAGATTTCATGGCTGGCTGGCGCGATCGCATCGGTGCTGGCGCGTACCCGGCTGATAATGCCGTGCAGCTTGGCGATAAAGCCGTTGAGCGACGTGGCCAGCACGCCGAATTCCGCGGTCAGCACCGGCAGGCGGTACGTCAGGTCGCCATCGCCTTCGCGCAAGTCGTCGACGGCGCGCAAGACTTCCTTCAGCGGTGTCTCGATGCTGCGTGTAATGACCACCGCCATGCCCGCCGCCACGGTGGCGGCCAGCAGGCTGCCCAGCAGCAAGATATTGCGCATCAGGGTCTCGCTGGCCGCCATGGCGGCCGCGCGCTCGGCCAGCAACGTTTCTTCCGCACGGGACAGGGCGCCCAGCTTGCCGCGCATGGAATCCATCGCGCTCTTTCCTTTGCCGAGCTGGACGAACGCGATGACTTCAGGCATGCGGGACGGATCGGCCACGGCGGCATGGCGCAGGTCCAGCACGGGTTCCAGCGCTTCCTTGACCCAGCGCCGCTCGATCGCGCCGATGTCCCGCAGCAGCGCCTGCTGTTGCGGGTCAGCGGCGGTCAGGGCCTGCAACCGGGCCAGCAGCTTGTCGAACGTGGTCAGGCCCTCCTTGTACAAGCCCAGTGCAGCTTCGTTGCCGGTGAGGGCGTAGCCCCGTTCGCTGGTTTCGATATTGACCAGCGCCAGCAGCAAGTCATCGGCTTGCGCCATGACTTCGTGGCTGTGGCTGTTCATGGAAGTAGCGTGCATGAGTTTGCCAAAATGGATGTTGGCAAACGCCAGCAGCATGACGAAGCAGGCTACCACCGCGGCAAAGCCGCCATACAGGCGCTTGCCGATTCCAAGGTTGGTGATCCACATGGTAATGATTCCTTCACATTGCGGAGCACATACCTGTGCCCCTGGCTAAATTCGTATGGTGGTTGGCATGGGCAATATCAGTTGTGTGGGGTTAAGTGTAAGGCGGGCGTTGTATCTTTGTTTTACAGATTTCACCAAGTGATACAACAATTTGTCTCAAGTGCAAACTGCCGCTTTAGCGTGCAGTATGTCTTCTATATATTAAGTACGTTCCTGGGAAGGAACCGGCGCCTGTCTGACGCAGCCCGTTTGACGCAACCAGTTTGACGCGGCCAGCCACGCAGGCGTTGCCATCATCCGATGCATAACAAAATCATTAGGAGGCAAGTCAGATGAAGTTCATTGAAACATTGTTGGAACGGGCGGCGCCCTATGCGGCCGCCGCCATCGGTGCGGCGGCACTGATGGCGCAGGCGCCGGCGTCGGCATACACGTGGGATAACGTCGCCATGGGCGGCGGCGGCTTCGTGTCGGCTGTGATTCCGGCGAAGTCGCAGGCCGTGGTCTATGCGCGCACCGATGTGGGCGGCGCCTACCGCTGGGACGGCGCCAACAGCCGCTGGATTCCGCTGACAGACTGGGTGGCCGATGACCAGACCGGCTTCCTCGGTGTGGAATCGCTGGCGGTCGACCCGAAAAACGCAGCCAACCTTTACCTGTACGTGGGTATCAGCTACTTCAATGGCGGCAAATCGGCTATCCTGCGTTCGTCCGACTATGGCGCAACCTGGACCACGATTGACGTGAGCAGCCAGTTCAAGGCCCACGGCAATGGCATGGGGCGGCAAAACGGCGAGCGGCTGGTGGTCGATCCGGGCTCCAGCAATGTGCTGTACCTGGGCACCCGTCGCGACGGCCTGTTCAAGAGTACGAATTCCGGCTCGAGCTGGTCGAAAATCACGGCGTTTCCCGTGACCAGTACGCCGAATGACAATGGCGTGAGCGTGGTCATGGCCGATCCGTCCAGCGTTTCGGGCGGCGTGGCGCAGCGCCTGTTCGTCGGCGTGTCGCGCTATGGTTCGGTGGGCGCGAATTTCTACCGCAGCGATAATGGCGGCGCTTCGTTCACCGCGGTGTCCGGCGCTCCCTCGAACCTGATGCCGCAGCGCGCCGCGTTTGACGGTCTCGGCAACCTGTACGTCACGTACGCCAATGGCGCCGGGCCGCACGGTAATTCGTCCGGCACCGAACCGATGGATACGGGCGCGATCTGGAAATACTCGATTTCCACTGGCGCCTGGACCAACGTCACGCCGGCCGGCGTGACGCGCGCCTTCAGCGGCATCAGCGTCGACCCGAACAATGCCCAGCGCCTGGTCGCCTCGTCGGTCAACCAGTGGGCGCCGCAAGGCAATACCGATGGCGACCGCGTATATATCTCGACCAACGGCGGCGCCAGCTGGACCGACGTGATCAACCGTGGCTTTGCCATGGATACCGGCGGCATCAGCTGGATTGCCGGCGCCAAGATCCACTGGACCGGCACGGCGGTGTTCGATCCATCGAATTCGAAATCGGTCTGGATCACGTCGGGCAACGGCGTCTTCAAGACCAATGACATCGACGCCGCCACCACCACCTGGACCTTTGTGACGAAGGGGATGGAAGAGACGGTGCCGCTCAATATCGCCAGCCTTACGGGTGGTCCGCTCCTGACCACACTGGGCGATGTCGACGGCTTCCAGCACTACAATACTTTCAGTTATACCAACCCAATGTATTCGCCAAGGATGGGGACCACCTCCGGCCTGGCGGTGGCCGGCAGCGGCAATACCGCCACGGTGGTGCGTGTCGGCAGTGCGATGTACACGTCGGTTAACAGCGGCACCAACTGGAGCAAACCGGGGATGAACGGCACCAAGGGCCAGGTGGCGCTGTCGGCCAACGGCACGGTGCTGCTGCACAGCCCTGAGAATTCCGCAACCACGTACCGTTCCACCAACCTCGGTGGCAGCTGGACGCCCGTCAACGGCCTGGGCATCAGCAATGCGCGCCCGGTCGCCGATCCGGTCAATGCCTCCAAGTTCTACGCCTATAACCCCGGCGACGGCAGCTTCATGATCAGCAACGATGGCGGCGTGAATTTCTGGAAATTCAGCACCATTGCCACCGGCGGCAGCAACGTGATCCGCGCGGCGCCCGGCGTGGAAGGCGATATCTGGGTGCCGCTCAATGGCGGCGGCCTGACCCGCACCACCAGTTCGGGCTGGAATTTCACCAGCGTAGCGAACGTCAGCTATTGCAGCGCCGTCGGTTTCGGCAAGGCCGCGACGGGATCGACTTATCCGACCGTGTTCATCTGGGGCACCGTGGGCGGCGTGCGCGGCCTGTTCCGCTCCACCGACGCCGGCGCGTCCTGGACCCGCATCAATGACAATGCGCACCAGTATGGCGGGCCTGGCAACGGCAACTTCGTGATGGGCGACATGAACACCTTTGGCGTGGTGTACATGAGCACGGCGGGGCGCGGCGTGGTGATGGGCCGTCCGTAAACTCTCGGGAATGGCGGATCAAGGTCCGCCATTCATGCGTTATCGGCGGCGCCAGGCGGATTACGCGCTGCGCGCTAATCCGCCCTACAGCCACGGCAGATGATGCATGCCGGATGAGGCGCAGCCGTAATCCGGCAAGCCCATCCCACGGCAGACGATGTAGGCCGGATTAGGCACAGCCGTAATCCGGCAAGCACGCGGCAGTGCGCTAAGTGGCCGCGTTGGCCGCCACGTGGCGGGCAATGTACTCGTCATGGGTGGGCATGTCGGCCACGGTATTCTGGATCACGTCGCGCACGCGGGCAAAGTGCGCCAGCAGGGCGCGCGGATCGACACCGTCGAGCATCGGATTGTAGCGCTTCGGCGTCACGCCCAGGCCCAACATGATGGCCAGGTGCGACGATACTGAAAAACCTTGTGTATCGTAGATGGCGACGCGGCCGGTATCGCGGAACAGGTCGATCTGGTGCTTGAGCGTGTCGGGGATCGGCATGTCCGCGCAATAGCGCCAGAATTCGGTATCGGTGCGGTTGGTGACCTTGTAGTGCAGGATAATGAAGTCGCGCACGTATTCATAGCGCTGCGACAGCAGGCGGTTGTATTCGTCGGCCAGGTGCGGGCTGCAATCGCGCTCGGGGAAGTGTTCCAGCAGCCAGCCGACGGAATTTTCTATGATGCTGATGCTGGTCGATTCCAGCGGTTCCAGGAAACCGCTCGACAAGCCAATCGCCACGCAATTCTTGATCCACGATTTGCGGCGGCGCCCTGTGGTGAAACGCAACTGGCGCGGGTCGTCCAGTGCCTTGCCATCGAGGCCGGCCAGCAGCACTTGCGCCGCTTCCTGGTCGCTGGTAAAACCGTTGCAATACACGTGTCCATTGCCGGTGCGGTGCTGCAGCGGGATGCGCCAGGTCCAGCCCGCGTTTTTCGCGGTGGACGTGGTGTATGGCGTCAGCGGCGTGACTTTCTCGCATGGCACGGCCTGCGCGCTGTTGCAAGGCAGCATGGCGCTCCAGTCGTCATAGCCGGCTTGATAGACGCCTTCGATCAGCAAGCCGCGGAAGCCGGAACAGTCGACGAACAAGTCACCCTCGATGCGGCGGCCATCGGCCAGCTTCACGGCCGTGATAAAGCCGGTTTCCGGGTGTTGCTCCACATCGACGATCATGCCTTCGGCGCGCTTGACGCCGCGCCCCATGGCATAGTCGCGCAGGTAGGCGGCATACAGACTGGCGTCGAAGTGGAATGCAAGCGAATAGGCGTTGCAGGCGCCCGGCGCGTCGCCGAAGGGGAGCGTGAATTTCATCTGGCGCGCCATGGTGGCGGCGGTGGAAAACGTTTCCAGCGGCGGCATGTCTTTCACGTCGCGCATCAGGCGCAGCCACGCCATGTGCGGCGCGCCATTTGCCACTTCCGGACCGTAGTCGCCGAAACCGTGGAAAAAGCGGTTGCCGACATGGCCCCAATCCTTGAACTCGATGCCCAGCTTGAAGGTGGCCTGGGTTTTTTTCATGAAATCGGCGCTATCGATGCCCAGCGCCATGTTGTAGTGGCGTAGGGTGGGCAGGGTGGCTTCGCCCACGCCGACCGTGCCGATATCGGGCGACTCCACCAGCGTGATCTCGCAGGCGTCGCCAAGTCCCAACGAAAGAGGGGCCGCGGTCATCCAGCCGGCCGTGCCGCCGCCGACGATGACGACTTTGCGGACCGGGTTGCCGTTGGCGGCGCTGCTAGGTTCATACATGATGGGTCTCCTGGTGTTTTATAGTTTTTTGACGGGTTGGCGTTCAGCGGCGGCGCACCGTGACGGCCTTGCCATCATAGCTGACCGTATGGTCGGCATCGTCGAAGCTTTCCGACGACGACACGCCCGGCTGGATGAAATGGATGCGGAACGTGCGCGCGGCCTGCATGCCGGGATACTTGCCGCTGCGCGCGCCGATCGTCACACTGCCAGTCTTGTCGTCATAGCTGAGCGGGATACGGCTGTATTCGCCGCGCAGGTAGCCATTGCTGACGCCATCGTCTTCGTACAGGCTGAACGATCCGTCGGCCCCGGTGTAGACGTTGATGGTCAGCGGCGCGTCGGGTTTCTCGTCGACGTATTGCGTCACGGGGCCCATTGGCACGATGGCGCCGGCCTTGACGAACAGCGGAATGCGCGTGACCGGCGCCGCCACGTTGGCCGACTGGCCGCCCTGGTACAGCTCCCCGGTATAGAAGTCGTACCAGGCCGCGCCTTTCGGCATGTAGACCTTGCGGTGGCGCGCGCCATATTCCGACACCGGCGCGACCAGGAATTCACGGCCGAACAGGTACTGGTCCTTGATGTCCTTGACGGCGTCGTCATTCGGGAAGTCCATGACCAGGCCGCGCATGATGGTGCCGGACTGGTGGTACGTGGTCGAGGCGGTGGCGTAAATGTATGGCATCAGGCGGTAGCGCAGCTTCAGGTACCAGACCATGGAGTCGCGGGTATCGGAATCCTCGGGCGCCAGGTTGTAGATTTCCCGCTTCACGACTTCGCCGTGCGAGCGGAACAGCGGCGAGAACGCGCCGAACTGGAACCAGCGCAAATTCAGTTCGCGCCATTCCTTTTCATCGGCCGGGCTGACCTTGTTGCCGCCGGCGGCGCGGTTTTCCTGCGCGGCGCCGGCATCCTCGCCCTGGTAGCGGGTTTCCTGCGCATAGCCGCCAATGTCGTGGGTCCAGTTCGGGATGCCCGACATGGAGAAATTCACGCCGGCGGAAATCTGGTCATACAGGTTGTTCCAGCGCGCCACGGTGTCGCCGCTCCAGACCGCGGTGGCATTGCGCTGGATCCCGGCAAAGCCGGAACGCGACAGGATGAACTGGCGCTTGTCCGGCTGGTCGCGCTTCAAGCCGTCATACAGCGCCTGGGTGTGCACCAGGCTGTACGGGTTGAACGTGATTTCGCCCACACCATAGATGGTCGGGCCGATCAGCTTCTTGAAGTCTTCCAGGCGCGTGTTGGAACGCACGTCCGGTTCGCTGTTATCCATCCACCATGCGTCGAACCCGAGGTCCACCAGCTTGCGCTTCATCTGGCGGTAGTAGATATCGCGCGCTTCCTTCGCATATGGCGAATAATGGCTGTGCAGGTAGCCCGGGCCCACCCAGTCGACGCTCTTGTCTTCGACGTTTTTTGTCCACATGTGGCCCTTGGCCGCGAATTCCTGGTAATTCGCGGTGGTCGGGTAATACTTGCCCCAGACGGAAATCATGATGCGGGCGTGGTTGCGGTGCACCTCGTCGACCATGGCTTTCGGATCGGGGAACCGGTCCTTGTCGAAATCGTGCGAACCCCAGGCGTTTTCCGGCCAATAGAACCAGTCCTGCACGATATTGTCGAGCGGCCAGCGGCGGTTGCGGTATTCCTTCACCGTGTCCAGCAATTGCTGCTGGGTTTCGTAGCGCTGGCGCGACTGCCAGAAGCCGTACGCCCACTTCGGCATCATTGGCGCCTGGCCGGTCAGCTTGCGGTAGCCGGCAATCACGTTGTCGATGCTGTCGGCGCTGATGACGTGGTAATCGATGGCTTCGGCCAGTTCCGACGACATGGTCAGCGAATGGCGCTGCGCGTCGGGCAGGGGATCGCTGTGCGTCATGGCCACCATGCCGCCGCCCGGTTTCCATTCCAGGTGCAGTTTCACGGGTTTGCCCTTGCTGAACGCCACCGTGAAATTGTGGTACCACGGATTCCAGTCCTGGCGCCACACGTCGAGCACGGTCTTGCCGTCGATGGCGAGGGTGGCGTAGTCCGATGCGTACAGCTGCATCTTGTGCACGCCCGGCTTGTCGGACGTCATGCTGCCGTCCCACACCACTTTTACCTTGGAATTTTTCAAGTCCTTCAGCGGCGGCAACTGCCTTGGCCAGTTTTCATCGACATCCTTGAGGTACTGGTAGGCGATGTCGCTTTCCTGGCGCGTCAGCGCGAGCTTGCCGTCGATGTAATAGCGCGCAGTCAGTCCGCCGGCCTTGCCTTCGTCGTCCACCAGTTGCAGGTCGCGTTTCAGCGGGCCGTAGGGCGTCGGATTGCCGACGCGGGAAATCGAATTGTTATCCCACAGCAGGCCGTAATTCTTGTCCGATACCACGAACGGCACCGCGACGTCCATGTTGTGCTGGGCCAGCAGCACGTCCTCGCCATTCAAATTCATTTGCGCATTCTGGTGCTGGCCCAAGCCATAGAACGCATCTTTGGTACCGTGGTTGAAGCCCTCGGTTACCGCCAGGAATGGCTTGCCGCCGGCCGTGACGGCCGCCACGCTTTCGGCGGCCTGTTTCAGGAAGACTTCGCCCTTGGCGTTGGTGAATTGCACGTAGCCGTTGTCGAGCGACACCCTGGCCGAGATCTTGCCGGCCTTCAGCACCACAGCCTTGCCGCCATCGGCTGCGGTGACCGTGAACTTGCAGTCGCCGCACGGCTGCGCCACCGTCATCAGGGATGGGGTCAGCTGCTTGCCCGGCTGATCCATCTTCACGACGTGGATGATGTTGTCGCCCATGACATCCAGGCGCACGGCCTTGATCGGGCCCTGCGTGGTGGTGACCAGCACGCCGGTCGGGGTGGCTTCAAAACTGCCGGCCAGCGCCGGGCCGGCGGCGATCAGCGCCAGGCACGCGCCGGCGGGGATCATGGGAGAAAATCGCATCGTTGGGTTCCGTGGTATGAGTTGGTTCGTGTAGCGCCGCCGCGGCCTGACGCCGCCGTGCGCAAGTATCGTCAGTAAGTGCCGAGGCGGACTTTCAGGACCACCGGGTTGCCGGTCAGGTTCAGGCCGTAGTCGGTCTGGTCGCCGTTCCAGTTGCGCTCCATGACCCATTTGCCGCTGGCGTCGAAGTGGCCTTCCTCGGCCCGGGCCAGCATGAACGGCTTGCCGGCATTGGCGCCGGCGCCGCCGAAGCGCAGCCGCGCGCGCTGGCCGACCACGATGAATTCGTTGTCGCCGATGCGGGCGATGGCCACGCCGCCATTCGGGCTCTCCGTGCCGGCCGGCGGATTTTTCGGATCGGCTTCGTCGCCGCCGAACTGCCACTGGCGGAATGAGACCGTGACATTCCAGTTGCCCAGTTCAACGGTTTGCGGCTTGCGGTCGTCGCCTTCGGCCACGCCATATGTGCGGCCTTCCAGCGCCCATTGCGCCCACAGCCGCTCCATCGGGCGGAAAACGGCGAAGATCTTGCCGAACGGCTCGGCCATGGTCTTGTCGGTGGCCTTGGCGCCCAGCGGGAAGTTGGTGTAGTCGGCGTAATCGATGCCGAACGGCGCCACGCCCAGCGCGCCGCGGCCCAGGATTTGGTACATGTAGCGCGCGTAGGCGGCCGCGTTGCCCATTTCGGGCACGAACAGCGCGTTGTCGGGACGTTCGAAGCGGTCCAGGGTGCCCATCAGGCTGGGCGTTTGCGGCGCATACAGGTCCGGCGCGGCAATATCGATGTGTGGCGCGGCCGCCTTGTAAATGTCGATGACGTCATAAGTCGGGCCGCCGCTGGCGAAATTGCCTTTCCATGGCGCCATCGGTTCCAGCGGGTCGCGCAGCGCATTGTTGACGTACATCGGCAAGTCGTACACGGCGCGGCCGGCCTTGGCGATGTCCTCGATATAGCTGGCTACCGACCACGCGTGGAAATATTCGTCGGCATAGGGCCCATACACCTCGCTCCAGGTGCCGCTGGCCGCGCCCGGCGCCGGGGACTTCTTGCGGGCCAGCACGGCCGCCGGAACCGGCTGGCGGAACGCGGCCTGGGCCTGCGGGCTGTGGTCGCGCACCAGGCCATAGGTGCCCACTTCATTTTCCACCTGCACCATGATCACGGTGCGCCGCGCCTCGTCGATCTTCTTCAGGTGCGCCATCAGCGCCACGAAGGCCTTCTTGTCGGCCTTGCGGGTTTCCTCGCCCAGCGGCGACAGGCAATAACTGGCCTTGCCATCCTTGTCCACCATGCGCGGGAAGCGCTGGTTGTTGAACTTGACCCATTCCGGCGTATATTGCGGGCCGGTATTTTTCCAGGTGCCGAACCACAGCAGCACCAGGCGCACCTTGTTCTGGCGCGCCTGCGTGACCAGCGTATCGACCCAGCTGAAGTCGAACTTGCCTTCGGCCGGCTCGACCTGTTCCCAGGCCACCGGGATTTCCAGCGTATTGGCATGCGCGTCGCGCACGGCTTCCCACACTTTCGGCAGCGCGGCCGGATAATTGCTGGAATTGTGGGCTTGCACGCCCAGCACCGTGAAGGGCTTGCCGTCGACGATCAGCGCATGGCGGCCATCCTTCTGCACCAGGCGCGGCATCGGTGCGGCGCCCGATGGTGCGGCGCTTGCGGGGAGAACCATGGCGCCGGCCAGCAGCATGGCCAGCAACGGCTTGCCGAGTCGGGAAACCGGGGAGGAATGATTGGGGAAATGAGTGTTTTTCATACGGGCCATTCTCCGGACTTCGCCATGGGCCATCAATTACTAAAATCCGCAACCGGAGACATGAAATCCGCCAACGGCGTGCGCAGGAATCATGAGCGGCCTTGGCGGTTTTAGTAATTGCGCGGGCAGGCGGTGCAGGGCAAGATCGCGGTATAGGAGACAATCACGAAACCATGAAACGACGACAACTATTGCAACACATGGCCGCCGCCATCCCGGCCGCCGCGCTGGCCCCGGTGGCCCCTTACGTACGCGCCGCGGAACAGGCGACTGGCGGCGCCACGCTGGAACCGATGGCGTCCGGCCCATTCACGCCCGACTGGACATCGCTGTCGACATACCAGACCCCGGACTGGTTCCGTAATGCGAAATTCGGCATCTGGGCGCACTGGGGACCGCAATGCGAGCCCGAATTCGGCGACTGGTATGCGCGCGGGATGTATGAGGAAGGCAGCGACGCTTATAAGTACCACGTGAAGAAATACGGCCATCCGTCGGCATTCGGTTTCAAGGACGTGATCCACGAATGGAAAGCCGAACGCTGGGATCCGGATGCGCTGGTGGCGCTGTACAAGCGGGCCGGCGCGAAATATTTCGTGGCGCTGGCCAACCACCACGACAATTTCGACCTGTACCGCAGCAAATACCAGCCGGACTGGAATGCCACCTCGGAAGGCCCGCGCAAGGACCTGGTCGGCGGCTGGAGCAAGGCCGCCCGCAAGCACGGGCTGCGCTTCGGCGTCAGCGTACACGCGGCGCACGCGTGGACCTGGTATGAAACCGCGCAGCGCGCCGACAAGAATGGCCCGCTGGCCGGCGTGCCGTATGACGGCAACCTGACGCGCGCCGATGGCAAAGGCAAATGGTGGGAAGGGCGCGACCCGCAGGCGCTGTATGCGCAGCGCCACCCGCTCAGCAAGGGCGAGGGCGATGGCGGCGTGCATTGGGAGCAGTGGCACTGGAAAGGCGGCGCCGCCGTGCCGGACCAGGCGTACATGGACAAGCTGTATAACCGCACCGTGGACCTGATCAACACCTACGACCCGGACCTGGTCTACTACGACGACACCGTGCTGCCGATGTGGCCCGTCAGCGACATCGGCCTGCGCCTGGCCGCGCACCAGTACAACCGCAGCATCGCGAAAAAAGGCAAGCTGGAAGCCGTCGTCAACGGCAAGATCCTCGACGACGTGCAGCGCAAGTCCATGGTGTGGGATATCGAGCGCGGCCAGAGCAACAGGATCGAGCCGCTGCCATGGCAGACCTGCACCTGCATCGGCAGCTGGCACTATGACCGCCGCGTGTATGACGGAAAGGGCTACAAGAGCGCGCAAACCGTGGTGCACACGCTGATCGACGTGGTCAGCAAGAATGGCAACCTGCTGCTGAGCGTCCCGGTGCGCGGCGACGGCACCATCGATGAACAGGAACGCGCCATCGTCGAGGAAATCGGCCGCTGGATGGCGCCCAACGGCGAAGGCATCTACAACACCCGTCCTTGGGCCGTGTTTGGCGAAGGGCCGGTGATGGAGGAAGCCGCCGCGCCCATGTCCGGCGCCGGCTTCAATGAAGGCAAGGGCAAGCCATTTTCTTCGGCCGATATCCGGTTCACCGCCGGCAAGAACGCGGTGTATGCCTTCGTCATGGGCTGGCCGGACGACGGCAAGGTCTTGATCAAGTCGATGCGCAGCGGCGGCGAACACTTGAAGCAGCGCGTCAGGCGCGTGGAACTGGTGGGCAGGGGCGGGGCGCTGGCGTTCAGCCAGACGCCGGAAGGCTTGCAAGTGACCCTGCCGGCCAACAAGCCCGCGCTGCCCTATGCGTTCGCGCTGAAAGTGGCGTAAGCGGTTTCCCATCACGATTTGCGAGAATAAAAGTATGTCGATCAAACATAGTGCGGCCGGCGCGCTGGCGCTGGCGCTGGTTGCCACCATGTCCGCCATGCCCGCCAATGCGGCCGCGCAGCAGGAACTGTCGCTGTACAGCGGCAAACCGATGCCGTCATGGCGTGTCATGGTGGCGGGTTTCGAAGGCCCTGACCAGGAATTGAAAGGCGCCGCGCTGACGATGCCCAAGCCCGCCGACAGCCATGCGCCGAACGGTTACGTCAGCGTACAAGCCGGCGAAGCGGCGGGCCGCCCCGGCGCGCTGACGTTGCGCTGGCGCGACGCCTGGCGCGGAGGCATACGCTTCGAAGGCGGCGCGCCGCTGGACTTGCGTCCCTACGTTGCCGCCGGCACGCTGGAATTCGATATCAACGTGGCCGATCTGTCCAACGGCGGCCTGTACGTCACCATGCAGTGCGACGGTGAATGCACACGCAAGGTGCCGTACATCCTGCCGGCGCGCGCGCTGCAGGGCAAGGGCTGGCAACACCTGTCGTTTTCCATGCGCTGCTTCGTGCGCGATGGCGACAACTTCGGCCGCGTGCCGGTGCCGTTCGCGTTCGACGGCAATGGCGCCGGCGAGGTATCGCTGGCCAACGTCAAGGTGGTGAAAGATGGCAAGCCCAATGCGGCCTGTCCTGATTACCGCACCGTGGCCGTGACGCCGGAACCGCTGGGCCATGCCTGGGCGCTGCCCTGGTGGGAAGCGCGCCACCAGAAAAAACTCGAGGAAGTGCGTGCGCTGAAGGCGGCCGGCAAGCAGCCGCAAGTCGTCTTCATTGGCGACTCCATCACGGAAGGCTGGGAAAACGCCGGCAAGGCGGTGTGGAAGCAGTATGTCGAACGCTATGACGCGGTGGCGCTGGGCTTTGGCGGCGACCATACGGAAAACGTGCTGTGGCGCCTGCGCCATGGCGAAGTCGACGGCATCGCGCCGAAAGTCGCGGTACTGATGATCGGCACCAACAACGCCGGCGACCGCCAGGATAACCCGCAGCATACGGCCGAAGGCGTGAAAGCCATCATCGATGAATTGCGCCAGCGACTGCCGACGACAAAAATCCTGCTGCTGGCGATCTTCCCGCGCGACGAACAGCCCACGGGGACGCTGCGCCGCCTGAACCAGCGCACCAATGCGATCATTTCCGGCTTTGCCGACGGCAAGCACGTGTATTTTGCCGACATCAATGCCGCCTTCCTCAATGCCGACGGCACGCTGCCGCGCGACGTGATGCCGGACATGCTGCATCCGCAGGAAAAAGGCTATGGCATCTGGGCCCGCAGCATGGACCCGATCCTGCAGAAATTATTGGCGGAGTAAGCAATGACGTGTTTCACCCGCATGCTGGCCCGCCCGGCGCTGCCGCTGCTGGCCGCCGCCGTCCTGGGCGCCGGCGGCGCCGCCGCCGCGCCTTCGGCCGACGCGCCGCGCTGCGCCACCACCCCGGCGCCGCGCGTGGTCGAGTATCCATGGATGTCCAACGCGCGCTGGCACGAGATGTTCGGCCAACAGCTGGCGCGCGCGGAACAGGGCGATATCGACGTCATGTTCGTTGGCGATTCCCTAACGGAAATGTGGCCGAAACCGCTGTGGGATGCGAACTTCGGGCGCATGAAAGCCGCCAATTTCGGCATCGGCGGCGACCATACCGGCAATGTGCTGTGGCGCCTGCGGCACCCGGCGATGGCGTCGTTCCAGCCCAAACTCGTGGTCCTGATGATCGGCGTAAACAACATCAACCTGTGCGGCGAAGAGCCGGAGCAGGTGTTTGCCGGCATCCAGGCGGTGCTGGCGGCATTGCGCGTGCAATATCCGTCGGCGCGCATCCTGCTCAACGCGCTGTTGCCGGAGGGACAGCGGCCCGATGACGACGGGCGCCGCAAGGTGCTGGCGCTGAACCGGCTGGTGCGCACGCTCGGCGACGGCAAGACCGTGTTCTTCCATGACTACGGCGCGCGCTTCGTGGCGCCGGACGGCACGCTGTCGGCCGCGCTGCAGCCGGATTTCCTGCACATGTCGGAACGGGGCTACCGCCTACTGGCGGACGCCATGCGCCCCGATATCGAAGCGCTGCTGAAGTAAGCGCGCCGCCACCGCGGAGGAACCAGGCGCATGCAAGCGTTTTACAAGAAGGCCATGGCGGTGCTGGTCTTGCTGATGGCGGTCGACGTGCTGCTGGCGTGCTGCCTGGCGTACCAGAGTTACCTGTCGCTGCGCCTGCTGCCGGCCGACGACGGCGTGCGTTGGCGCTACGGCACCCACCTCGACGCATCCGGCGGCGGCACCTCGTCGGGCCATATCCCGGCCGCCAACCGGCAGGCGCTGCTGTTCGATTTCAAGCTCACCGACGCCGCCCAATACCCGTTCGTCGATGCGGAACTGGTGGTGCAGGACGCCGACGGCCGGGCCGCGCTGGCCGATATTTCCAAATACACCAGCGTGACGTTCACGGCGCGCTGCATGCCCGCCAACACCATGGTGTTTGGCATCGCGACGTTCGACGACAAGGTGTCGAAACAAGGCAATTTTCTGACCTATCCGTCGCCGTTGACGTTTTTCTCGTGTAACGAGGAAGGGGTGCCGGTCAACCTGGACCTGACGCGGCTGACGATACCGCAGTGGTGGTTCGATGCGCTCAAGCTCGACATTTCACACCAGAAGTACCAGCTGGACAAGGTCGCGAAATTCTTTTTCGGCACCAGTTCGCAAAGTCCCCGCAATGTCGATGCCCACGCGGAATTCACGGAAGTCACCCTGCATGGACGCGATTACCGCTACCTGTATGCGCTGGCCGTGCTGCTGCCGGCCGGCTGGCTCGTGTACGGCGTCTGGTATGTGCGGGCCCACGCCCGCGCGCTGGTCACTAGCCTCGATTGCAAGCTGAAAAAAGACTTGCCGCTGGTGGCGTACCGGCAGTTGACGCTGGAACCCTACCGCGACAAGGAAAAAGCGTCGGTGCTGCGCTTCATCGCCACCAATTATTCCGACCCCGAACTGGACCTGGAACGTGTGGTCGGCAGCACCGGCGCCAACCGGAACAAGGTCAATGAATTGCTGAAGTCCGAGCTGGGCATGACGTTCACCGCTTACCTGAACAAATTGCGGCTGGCCGAAGCGGCCCGCCTGCTGACGGAAAGCAGCGGCGCGACCGTGGCGCAGGTCGCGTATTCGGTGGGCTATACCCATGTGTCGTACTTTAACAAGCTGTTCAAGGAAGAGTATGGCTGCACGCCGAAGGCGTTCCGCACGCTGGCGGCCCGGCGTGGGACGGCGGATATGCCGAACATGCCCGTTACGCCGCATGGGCCGCACGTGCCGGACACGCTTCCGCTCGAAACCAGCCAGTGAAAAAAATAGCCGCACGCATCGTGGTGAACGCGGCCTTTGTAAAACTTTTTGAAAGGTAAAGATGAAACGATTTTCCCGCCGCGCGGCGACCAGGGCGGCGCTGCTGCTGGCCGCCGCCATGACCGTGCCCGCCGCGCTGCCCGCCGCGCAGGCGGCGCCGGACAAGCTTGCCCCGGCCGGCAATGAATCCCGTATCGACTGGTGGCGCCAGGCGCGCTTCGGCATGTTCATCCACTGGGGGCTGTACGCGGTGCCGGGGCGCGGCGAATGGGTGCAGTGGGTCGAACGGATCCCGGTGGGGGAGTACGCCAAGCTGGCCGACCAGTTCAAGCCGCAGCGCTTCGATCCGGACGCGTGGGCGCGGCTGGCCAAGGACGCCGGGATGAAATACACGGTGCTGACGGCGCGCCACCATGACGGCTTTGCGATGTTCGACGATGGCGACAATCCGTTTTCCAGCGTGAACACCGCGGCGCGCCGCGATTTCGTGGCTGATTACGTAAAAGCCGTGCGCAAGGCGGGACTGGGCGTGGGCCTGTATTACTCGCCGCTGGACTGGCGCTATCCAGGCTTCTTCTTCCCGGACTTGCAGCGTGAAAACGCGGAAGCCATGCGCGCGCAATACCACCGCCAGCTGGAAAAACTGATGACCAACTATGGCAAGCTCGATGTGCTGTGGTTCGATGGCGGCGAAGCGGACTGGCTGAACTTTGGCGGCGACTGGGGCGGCGCGGAAGGCATTTCCAACTGGACCAAGCGCCCGTGGGGCCAGCATTACAAGGGCGGTTTCAGCTGGCAGCATGACAAGATGTACACGAAGCTGCGCCAGTTGCAGCCGAACGTGCTGGTCAACGGCCGCGCCGACATGCCGGAAGACTTCCATTCCCGTGAAGGCGACGGGGCGCTCGGCGACTACGACGACCAGCACCCGTGGGAATTGTGCACCACCATTGCCGGCGCCTGGGGCTATCAGCCGAACATGAAACCGAAGCCATTGAAGCACTATATCCAGCTGCTGGCCAACGTGGCGGGCCGCGACGGCAACCTGCTGCTCAATGTGGGCCCCGGCCCGGATGGCGTGATCGATCCCGACCAGGCGCAGCGCCTGCGTGAAATCGGCGCCTGGCTGGGCAAGCATGGCCAGAGCATCTACGGTACGCGCGGCGGTCCGTTCCTGCCCGGTAAATATGGCGTATCGACCCGCAGCGGCAACACCATCTATGTGCACGTGCTGCAATGGCCGGGCGACAAGCTGGTCTTGCCGGCGATTCCCGTCAAGGTCACCGGCGCATCGCTGGTGGCGGGCGGCAAGGTGCGCTACAGCCAGTCCGAGCGCGGCATCGAACTGGCGGCGCCGGCCGGCGCGCGCGACGACATGGACACCGTGATTGCATTGCAGCTCGACGGCGCGGCATCGGCGCTGAAGACCGTGGCGGTGACGGACTGACGGCGGCGCCGCCACGGCGCCTGGCGGATGACGCCGGCGTTGCCGGCTGATCCGCCCTACATCCTGATCCGCCTACGTCCGGCGCCTATCCGTATCATCCGCGCCAGGATCAGTTCGCACCGGTTGCTGTAGGGCGGATCGCGATCCGCCATGCCGGCCGCCCGCTTACTGCGCGATCAATTTACGGTCGCGCAGCCATTCCTCCGCGCGGCGCGGCCATTGCGACGCCGTGCCCTTGCCGGGGCTCATGGCCATGCCATGACCGCCATGTTCAAACAGGTACATTTCCGCCGGCACATGGGCGCGGGTCAGCGCCTGGTAATACACGATGCTGTTGTCGACCGGGACCAGGCCATCGTCCTGCGAATGCACCAGCAGGGTCGGCGGGGTCTTGGCCGTGACCTGGGTTTCCAGCGACATCCGGCGCAGCAATTCCGGCGACGGCGACTGGCCGATCAGCGCCTTGCGCGACCCTTCGTGTGCGGCCGGCGGCTGCAGCGTGATGACGGGGTACATCAGCATGGCGAAGTCGGGCCGCGCGCTGACCGTATCCAGCGCGGCGCCGGTCCGGCCCGCTGGCAAGTCGTACAGGGTCGATGCACTGGCCGCGAGGTGGCCGCCGGCCGAACTGCCCATCACGCCGATGCGGTCCGGCGCGACGCCATACTTCGCCGCCTGCGACCGCACTGTACGGATGGCGCGCAGCACGTCCTGCAGCGGGGCAGGATGGCCCGCGTCCGACAGGCGCGATTTCAACACGAAGGCGGTGACGCCCAGGCTGGCCAGCCACTGCGCGTATTGCTGCCCCTCGCGCGTAAAGGACAGGAATTCATAACCGCCGCCGGGGCAGATGATGACGGCCGTGCCGGACGGGCGGTCGATCGCGGCCGGGAACACGGTCAGCGTCGGCTGCGATACGTTGCTGATCCGTTCGCCGTCCACGCGCTCGGGGCCGGGATTGGCCCTGGCGTTCGGCACGCCTTCCGGCCACAGGGTGATGGTGGTGGTTTGCGCCTGCGCGCCGAATGCGATGCAGAACAACAGGGGTAACAGCAGTTTGCGCATAAACATGATCCTGGTTGTGGAAAATAATAAGGTATTAAATATATACAATACCGCATGAAATTCTAGCCTAATCACCACCTGAAAAACTGACCACCGACTTCATTATGCGTTTATTACCCACCATTCTTTCCGGCGCGATCGCCGCCGCGGTCATGCCGCTGCCGTCGCAAGCCCAATCGCCTTATACCGTGGTCTCTCCCGACCAGCGCACGCGCCTGGTTATCACGGCGCAGGACGGCGCGCTCAAGTATGAAGTCAGCCGCGATGGCGCGCCGGTCCTGGCGCCATCGCCGCTGGGCCTGGCGACCAGCGCAGGCGCCCTCGATGGCGGGACGCTGCGCGTCACCGGCGCCGAACGCAAGGCGGTCAATGACGTCTACCGGCCGGTGGCGGGAAGGGCGGCCAGCGTGGCCGACCGCTACAACCAGATCGACATCGCCATGGCGGCCAAGGCGTCGCCCTTGACGATGCACCTGGTGGCGCGCGTGTATGACGATGGCGTGGCGCTGCGCTACGTGCTGCCGCGCCAGGACGCTCCGGCGGACTTCGGCATCACCGGTGAAGCCACGGGTTTCCATTTTCCGGCCGATTACCAGTGCTGGGGCTTCAACCCCGGCCAGTTCGACAATGCGCACGAAGGCGAATTCGATCCGGTGAAGGCATCGGCCATCCGCACCCACCACAATTTCGATGCGCCGCTGGTGTGCAAGACCGGCGTGAAGCAGGTCACGTTTGCGCTGGCCGAAGCGGACAAGCAGGGTTATGCGGGCGCCTATTATTCCGGCCGCGGTGAAGACGGCTTCGGCGTGCAGGTGACGCTGTCGCCGCGCCATGGCGAAGGCCCGGCCGTGCGCACCGCGCTGGCCGGCGCGCCGCTGGCCACGCCGTGGCGCGTGGTCATGCTGGGCGATACGCCCGCCGCGCTGGCCTCGACCAACCTGGTGGAAACCCTGGGCAGCCCGTCCAGGATCGCCGACACCAGCTGGATCAAACCCGGCAAGTCGGCGTGGGACTGGTGGAACGGCTGGGCCGTGAACGTGCCCGACGCCGGCGTCAATACCGCGACGTACAAGGCGTATGTCGATTTCGCCGCGTCCATGGGGCTGGAATATATCCTCATCGACGAAGGCTGGTATGAAGGCAGCGCGGAATGGGCGGCGCCGTCGGACGTGCTGAAACCCGTGCCGAAGATGGATATTCCCGGCATTATCGCGTATGCCAGGTCGAAAGGCGTGGGAGTGTGGCTGTGGCTGCAGTGGGAACAGCTGGACCGCCAATTCGACAAGGCGCTGGCGCTGTACGAATCATGGGGCGTGAAGGGCGTCAAGGTGGACTTCATGAACCGCAATGACCAGGACATGGTGGCGTTTTACCACAAGGTGCTGGGCAGGGCGGCGGCGCACCACCTGATGGTGGACTTGCACGGCGCGTATCCGCCGGACGGCCTGGTGCGCACCTATCCGAACTACATGACGCAGGAAGGCGTGCTGGGCGCGGAATACAACAAGTGGAGCCGCCGCATCACCGCCACCCACAACGTGACCTTGCCGTTCACGCGCGGCCTGCTGGGACCGATGGATTACACGCCGGGCGGTTTCCGTTCAGTGGCGCCGTCCGACATGGCTTCCAAAGTGCGCAACGTCAAGCCGCACGTGCAGACCACGCGCGGCCAGGCCGTGGCAATGTACGTGGTCTACGATTCGCCGGTAATGATGGTGGCCGACAGCCCCGACGCCTACAGGAACGCCGACGGCAGCTGGGCCGACGGGGCGCGCTTCGTCGGCTCGGTGCCGACCACCTGGGATGAAACGCGGGTGCTGGCCGGCGACATCGGCCAGTACATCGTGACGGCGCGGCGCAAGGGCGCCATCTGGTACATCGGCGCCATGACCAACGAGGCGGCGCGCACGGTGGACGTGCCGCTGGACTTCCTCGGCCGGGGCGCCGTCTATGACGCGGAAATCCTGCAGGATGGCAGGGACATCAACCACCTTGCCGCCAGCGCGGCGCGCGTGACGGCGAAAGACCGCCTGGCCTTCAAGCTGGCCGGGTCGGGCGGCGCGGTGGCGGTGTTGACGCCGAAATGACGAAGAAAGGAACACACATGAAAAACACAACGATGAAAACCGCGCTGCTGGTGGCCACTGGCGTGCTGCTGGCCGGCTGCGCCGCGACCGCGCCGCAGGTCGAGGAAGTCACGCCGCAGAGCGCAGGCGCGAATTTCGCGCGCCCGGTGGTACTGGCGGCAGACGACGTGCGCGCGTTTGCCGCGCCGCCGGCCGGCTTCGACCAGGAGCGCGCCGGCGTGGCGCACGGAACCATTACTGAATTCAAATACGATTCCGCCGTGACCGGCACGCGCCGCACCGCCAAGGTCTACCTGCCGCCCGGCTACGACCCGCAGCGCCGCTATCCTGTGCTGTACCTGTTGCATGGCATCGGCGGCAACGAACATGAGTGGCACTGGTATGTGCGCGGCCACCTCGTGCTCGACAACCTGCTGGCCGAAGGCAAGATCACGCCCATGATCGTGGTGATGCCGAATGGCCGCGCGCTGGCCGACGACCGCGCGCCGCCCCCTGAACGCACCTTCACCGCCGACAACGCCAAAGGCTTCGCCCTGTTCGAACGGGATTTATTGGATTCGCTGATCCCCGCCGTCGAGCGGCAATACCCGGTCTTGCCGGGGCGCGAGCAGCGCGCCATCGCCGGCCTGTCGATGGGTGGCGGGCAGGCGCTGAACTTCGGCCTGGGTCACCCGGACACGTTCGGCGCGGTGGCGGGATTTTCCGCCGCGCCCAACACCAACCCGGCGCGCCTCGGCGCCCCGGCGCGGCTACTGTACATGTCATGCGGTAACAAGGATGGCTTGATCAACGTGTCGCAGGGACTGCACCGCCGCCTGCGGGACCAGGGCGTGCCGCATGTCTGGCATGTCGATGGCTACGGGCATGACAGGGACAGCTGGGCGGAAAATCTTTATCATTTTACACAGTTGTTATTCAGGCCATGATAACCTGTGGGCTGACTATGGAGGTAACCACATGTACCGCAACCTGATCAGCCCTTTCGCAGCATTGGCCATCGCGCTGGCGCCGTGCGCCGCCGGCGCAGGCGAGCTGGACGACCGCCAGGCCGTCAAGGACGAAGCCGAGGAAGCCTATAGCGCGGGCGACTTTGCCAGCCTGGAGCGGCAATATCTGCTGTATTCGGACTTCCAGCGCCAGCGCACGCCGAGCGGCGCGTTCAAGATGACGCTGTTCCAGGATGGCATCGGCGAAGCCAAGCGCGACTACGACGAAGAGCAATTCAAGCAGGACATCGAGCGCACCGCGCGCTGGGTCGCCACCTACAAGACATCGCCGCTCGCGTACGTACTGCACGCCAATGCGCTGAGCGCGTACGGCGGCTATTTCCGGGGTGGCGGATATGCCAACACCGTCACGCCGCAAGCGTGGAAAATCTACGAGGAATATGTGCGCAAGGGCGAAAAAGTCTTGCGCGACAACGCGTGGATTGCCGACAAGGATACGTCGTGGCACGCGGCGATGCTCAATTTCGCGCGCCGCGGCGACTGGCCGCAGGATGCAGTAATCGGCATGTTCGAAGCCGGCATGAAGAAAAACCCGGCCGATCCCCGCCTGTATTTCAACATGCTGGAATATGTGCTGCCGAAGTGGCATGGCAGCGTGCAGGCCGTCGACCATTTCATCCGCTACGTGGCGGAGCGCTCGCCGGCGGCATACGGCACGGAATTCTATGCGCGGCTCTATTCCAGCGCCGAGCAGTCGCAGTTCGGACGCCGCATGTACAACGATACGCTGGTGGACTGGAAAAAGATGAATGAAGGGTTGGCGCTGTGGGTGCAGCGCTTCCCGACCAGCTGGAACCGGAATATCTACGCGTACCACGCCTGCATCGCCGGCGACAAGGGCCAGGCAAAAAAACTGCTGGCGGAGATCGGCGCCGAGCCGGAATGGACGGTCTGGGAGCCATCGGCCAAGGCGACGTATGACACGTGCGTGCGCTGGGCCGCCGATCCGGCCGCCGAGCCGCTGGCGCCCAGGGAGTCCGCAGCGGACACGAAGAAAGCGGGCAGGAGCACACCGGATGGGGTGTGAACCGCGTTGTTTGCGCATGTATCCGAAGCGCCACATCATTTTGTCCGGGACAGAATTGTCTTGCTAAATGACATCACTTTTCAGTATCCTGCATCTGTGCATGCGATGGCACCATCCCCGGCGCTTTTCGCGGCACCGCTGGCCGGCACTCCCTGCCCGGTGAAGGCGCCGCCGCGCGGCGGGCGCCTGGCGTGGTGGCGGCGTCCGCCGTCCCTGCGGCATGAAGTCATGCAAGCGTGACCTTTTCCAGCTTTGGTTCCTGAAGCAGTTGTTTTCCGATAGTAGAGCTTACGTAGTGAAGCGGGCCGTCGCATCGCGGACGTTCGCACGTCCGTGCGCATGGCTGATAACAATATCAACAGGGAGACCGGCAATGCCAACAGCTACCATCGCGCGCCGTTTGCGCATCGTGCTCGCAGCAGCCTCCTGCATGGGGTACGGCGCGCTGCAGGCGCAGGAACAACTGGTGTTCACCAGCTGGGGTGGCACCACGCAGCAGGCGCAAAAGCAATTCTGGACGCTGCCCTTCAACAAGGCCAGCGGTATCAGCGTGGCGCTCGAAGGGCCGACCGATTACGCCAGGCTCAAGGCCATGGTCGACAGCGGCAACGTCACCTGGGACGTGGTCGACGTTGAAGCCGATTTCGCCTACAAGGCGGCAAAGGACGGCTTGCTTGAACCGCTCGACTTCAGCGTCATCAACAAGGACCAGCTCGATCCACGGTTTGCTACCCCGCACGCGGTAGGCAGCTTTTATTATTCCTTCGTCCTCGGGTATAACAAAAAAGCGCTCGGTAGCGAGAAACCGGAGAACTGGTCCGACTTGTTCGACCTGAAGCGCTTTCCCGGTAAACGCACGTTTTACAAGTGGTCCGCGCCCGGCGCGCTGGAAATTGCGCTGTTGGCCGACGGCGTGGCGCCGGACAAGCTGTACCCGCTCGACCTGGACCGCGCGTTCAAGAAACTCGACACCATCAAGAGCCAGATTGCATGGTGGAGCGGCGGCGCCGAGTCGCAGCAATTGCTGTCGTCAGGCCAGGCGCCGATCGGCATGTTCTGGAATGGTCGTGTGCATTTCCTTGTCAAGACCGGGCAGGAGGTCGGCATTTCCTGGAACCAAAACCTGGTGGCGTCCGACATGCTGGTCATTCCCAAGGGCGCAAGGAAAAAAGAGCTGGCCATGAAACTCATAGCGCTGGCCACCAGCGCCGAAGCACAGGCCGGGTTTGCCTCGGCAACCGGCTTTGCCCCCATCAATACGAAATCCCGGACGCTGATGCCGGCTGCCGTAGCCGGCGAATTGCCGGACCAGCATACGCAGGGCCAGATCACGCTCAACATGAAGTATTGGGCTGAAAACCGCGACGCCATCGGCAAGCGTTGGTCGGCCTGGCAAGCAAAGTAAGCGCGCAAAACCAAACGAGACCGTACGAACCCGTACCGCCGGCGGCGATGCGGCGCCTGCCGCCCGCGATCCGTCAACGACGTGGCGCCCGCGCGGCGGACGTTGCGCCGCCATGTGCGCGCAGGGAACTGCGGCGCCACCCGGTGTGGCGCCATACTACAACAGCATGGGAGAGCGTCATGAAAATCGCAGTGTGCGCCTGCATCGTGGGAAGCTCGGTGGGCAGTCTGGTGGCCGGCGCCGCGAGCGCGCAAAGCGCCGTGACAGTGTACGGCGTGGTGGACCTCGGTGTCGTGCACGAGCGCGGCGGTCCGAATGGCAGCGTGGTCAAGCTCGAGTCCGGCGTGCAAAGCGCGAGCCGCCTGGGATTCAAGGGCGTCGAAGACCTGGGCGGCGGATTGTCGGCGAACTTCAAGCTGGAGGCCGGATTCGAAGCCAGCGACGGCAGCCTGACCCAGGGCGGGCGCCTGTTCGGCCGGCATGCCAGCGTCGGCGTGTCCGGCCCGTTTGGCTCCATCGACGCCGGGCGCTTCTTCAATGTGATCACCAACGCCATGGTGGCCGACCCGTTTGGCGCAGGGCATGAAGGCGCCTACAGCAACATCATCAATTTCGCGCTGCGGACCAATAACGCGGTCTATTACACGTCGCCCGCCATCGCCGGATGGACCTTGGAATATTCCCATGGATTTGGCGAAGCGCCGGGGAACAGCAAAGGCAACCGCGATATCGGCGCGGCGCTTGGTTACACGTCTGGGCCATTCACGATCAAGTTCGCGCACGAAGATACCCGCAACGCCACCGGAACCGTCGCACTCAAGATCAGCAACGTCAATGTCACGTATGACTTTGGCGTGGCAAGGGTGGGCCTGGCCTATAACGTCAACAAGGACCATGTGCGAATCGATTCCGACGACTGGCTGGTCGGGATCGCGGTACCGCGCGGGGCAGGGCTGTTCATGGCGTCGTATATCTCCCATAGGGACAAGACCACGCTGGCGCAGCACGCCAGCCAGGCCGCGGTCGGCTACAGCCATGCGCTGTCGAGGCGCACGGGTTTGTATGCGTCCTACGCACGGATCGTCAACAAGCATGGCGCGGCCTTCACGGTCGGCAATATGACGGATTTCGGCACAGGCAACCGTGGCCTGGCCGCGGGAATTACCCATCGGTTCTGAAGGGGCGGGCATGTCGCGGCTTTGGATATTGTGCTGGGCGCTGGCCGCTGATCCGGCGGCGGCGCGCGAATTGCTGGCCGTCAGCACGCACTTTGAAAAAGTCTATGAGCGCGACGCCGATGGCGCGGTGGTAGGGCTGGGGCCCGAAATCGTCAGGCAGATCGCGCGCAGGCTGGGTCACACGGTCCGGTTTGAACTGTATCCGTGGGCCCGCGCGCAAGCCCTGGTGGCCAAGGGCCGGGCCGATATCCTGGTGGCGCCATACCGCACGCCGGAGCGGGAGCGCCTGATGGGGTTTTCGCAGCTGCCGTTTTTCCAGGACCAGCTGGTGTTCTATGCGCGCACCGACACCGCGCCGCCATGGCGCGGCAGCTACGGCACGCTGGCCGGACAGCGCATCGTGATCCTCAATGGCTGGGCCTACGGCGCCGCCTTCGACCGCGCGCGGCCCGGGCTCGACGTCAGTGTTTCCAACAGCGTGGAAAGCGGCTTGCGCATGCTGGAGCACCGCCACGTCCAGCTGTTTGCCAGCAACCGCCGCGACACCGATCCGCTGCTGGCCAGGCTGGGATTGGCGGGGCAGGTGGCTGCGCTGCCGGTTCCGCTGGACCGGCAGGACGCCTACTTCGCGTTTCCGGCCGATCCGTGGCACGACAGCCTGCGCCAGGCGTTCGACCTGCAATTCCAGCAAATGGTCGGCAGCGGTGAATGGCGCCGGCTGCTGCAGCGCCATGCGGTAGACCATCCCTAGGCGGCGTACGGCAGGCCCATCTTCAAAACGTATGCCGCACGCCCAGGTCGAACGCGCTATTGCCGCTACCCTTGTCGGTGGCGTTACCCACCGTATAGGCCGCGCCTTTCTTGTTGTGGATGCGGGCGTAAGCGCTGTAGATGTCGGTGCGCTTGGACAGCGGGTGGCTGTAGCCGATGCCCCACTGGCTGGCGTCCTTGCCTGCCGCCGTGCGGTCGTCGTGCCGCACGTGCGACGCCAGCAGCTTCCCGGTGTAGACCGGCACGGCGACGCCCAGCACCATGTCGCGGCTGCTGGCCGCGCCGACGCCGCGGTTCCTGGCCACCGCGCCCTGGGCGGTGACGGCGCCGAATTTGTAGCTGGCCGCCAGCAGCGTGTTGCGCGTGCTGTCGGTGCCCGCGGCGTTTTCCAGGCGGTGGTGCGCCAGCTGCACATTCAGTGGGCCTTGTTCATAGGCCAGCGTGCCGCCCAGCGTGCGGTTTTTCGCGCTGTTGCCGGCCGCCTCGCCGGCGCCGTACGCCAGGTCGGCGGAAAAACCCGACACCGACGGCGTCACGTATTCCACCAGGTTGTCGGTGCGGGTGTTGGTGGCCATCAGGTTGCCCGCGCGGCCGGCCAGGCTGACCGCTCCGAATGGATCGCCGACGTCGCGCAGCGCCTTGTAATAGGGGGTATATTGCCGTCCCAGCGTGACGGCGCCGAAGCGGCCCTGCAGGCCGACGAATACCTGGCGGCCGAACAGCAGGCCGCCCTGGCCGGCCGCGCCGGTGTCGGCATTGAAGCCGTTTTCGATCACGAAGGTGGCGGCCATGCCGCCGCCAAGGTCTTCCTTGCCCTTGAAGCCGATGCGCGAGCCGGATGCCATGCCGCTGCTGACATTGGTGACGCTGCCGGCGGGGCCGCCGCTTTCGCGCACCAGCCCGGCGTCCACCACGCCATAGACCGCGACATTCGACTGCGCCAGCGCGGCAAACGGGGTAAGGGCGGCCAAGGCGGCCGCGATCAGTGATTTGTTCATCATTGTCTCTCGTTGTGGTTGGCCCGTCACGGGCCGGGTAAAAAAGTCAGGCGGCACCGGCGCGCGCGGCGCGCGCACGCAGCACCCGGTCCACCATCTCGCCGGACAGGCCCAGGTAGTTGGCCGGGTTGCACAGGTCGGCCAGTGCGGGACGGTCCAGGTGGGGCGTGATTTCCGGGTGTTCGGCCAGCAGGTCCAGCAGTGGACGGTCCTGTTGCAGCGCCGCGCGGCACAGGTCGTACACCAGGTCGTGCGCGTATTCGCGCCCAAGGTAAGGACCGAGGCCCATCATGACGGCTTCCGACGCCACCAGGCCGCGCGTCAGGTCGAGGTTGGCGCGCATGCGCTCCGCGTCCACTTCCAGTCTTTCGAGCACGAAGCGCGCCTGCGCCAGCGCGCCGGCCGTCAGGCAGAAGATTTCCGGCAGCACGATCCATTCGATTTCCCAGGGGCCGGTCGAGCGTTCGTGGTCGGCCACGTTGGCGTCCAGCAGCGCGGCCACGTGTTGGCGCACCACGCTGATATTGGCGTGGATATAGCAGCAGGAAATCGGATTGCGTTTTTGCGGCATGGTGCTGCTGGAGCCGCGGCCGTGCGCGAACGGTTCGTATACTTCGCCGACCTCGGTCTGCATCATGAGCTTGACGTCGGTGGCCAGTTTGCCGAGCGTGGCGCTGACCAGGCCCAGGAAGCAGCCCACTTCCGCGATGTTGTCGCGGATCGTGTGCCACGCGATGTCGGGCTGTCCCAGGCCCAGTTCGTCCATCAGGCCGGCCTGGGTCGGCAGGCCGCCGTCGCCCAGCGACGCCAGCGTGCCGGATGCGCCGGCAAATTCCCCCACCAGCAGGCGCGGGCGCAATTGCGCCAGGCGCTCGCGGTGGCGCTCGACGGCGCTCAGCAGGCCGGCCATCTTATAGCCGAACGTCACCGGCACCGCCTGCTGCAAATTGCTGCGCCCTATCATGGCCGTATCGCGGTGGCGTTGCGCCAGCGACGCCAGCGCCGCGGCCACGCCATCGAGGTCGGCTTCCACCAGGTCCAGCGCTTCGCGCAATTGCAGCACGGTGGCGGTATCGGTGATGTCTTGCGTGGTGGCGCCCCAGTGGCAAAACTCGCCGAGCTTGTCGCGGCACAGCGCGTTGATTTGCGACACCACGCCGAGGATGGGATACCCGATGCGGCGCGTCTGCTGCGCCAGTGCCGTCATGTCGATCTTGTCGATGTCGCAATTGCGCACGATTTCGTCGGCGGCTGCCTGCGGGATGATGCCCAGGCGGCCCTGTACCTTGGCCAGCGCCGCTTCGATCTGCACGTATTTCGAGGTGCGGTTGCGGTCGGACCAGACGGCGCGCATGGCGCCGGTGCTGAAGATGTCGCCGAAAATGGCGGAATCGATGATGGTGCTGCTCACGGTGTCGTCTCCTGTTGGGATAATCGGGGTGGCTGGTTGCGGTGCGCCAGCATGGCGCGCGCCTTCATCAGCAATGGGCGGTCCACCATGCGGCCGTCGACGCGCGCCGCGCCCGGGCCGCCCTGGCCGGATTCCAGTACGGCCAGCACGCGCAAGGCCCACGCCTCCTGCTCCGGCGTCGGCGCCAGCGCCAGGTGCAGCGGCGCGATCTGCGCCGGGTGGATGCACAGCTTGGCGCTGAAGCCGCAGGCGCGGGCCAGACTGAAGTCGGCCAGCAGCGCGGCGGTATCGTCGATGGCGGCGGTGACCCCGGCAACCGGGGGCGGCAGGCCGGCCAGGCGCGATGCAATCGCGATGCGGCTGGCCGGGTAGGCCAGGCCGCGCCAGTCGTGCTGCACGGCGGGTCGGCGTGCAGGACCGGGTGCGCCGGCTTCTCCCGCCGCACCCGGCATATGCCGGGGGCTGGACGGGCCGGGGCGGCCTGGCGTAATGGCCATGTCGGCCTGGCCAGCCGGGTCCGCCCCAGCGGCGGCGTCCGCGTCCACTGCGATGGGGGCCAGGTCCGCCAGATCAGGCAAACCCAGGTCGAGCGCATAATCGATGGTGCCGAACGCCAGCCGCGCCACTCGCGGCGCGCCCGCCACCGCGTCCACGCAGTGCACGCCGCGCGCCGTTTCAATCAGCGCCATCACGCCCGCGTGCGGCGGCAGCGCGGCCGCCACGGCCGCCACCTGTGCAGCGCTTTCCGCTTTCGGCAACATGGCGCCGGCCGGCTGCAGTGCGCGCAGCAGCGCCAGGTCGGCCGCGCACCACGGCGTGGTTTCGTCGTTGATGCGGACCCAGGCCCGCGCCGCCAGCGCCGGGTGCGCTCCCGCCCAGTCCAGCAGGGCGGCGCGCGCCGGGTCCTTGGCGCCGGGCGCGACGGCGTCTTCCAGATCGATGATGACGGCGTCCGCGCCGCTGGCAAACGCCTTGGCGTAGCGCTCCGGCCGGTCGGCCGGCACGAACAGGTAGCTGCGCGCAGGGGCGGTCGTCATAGCGCCCCCTCGGCGCGCAGCGCGGCGATATCGCCCGCGGTCAGGCCGAGGCGGGCCAGGATCGCGTCGGTGTGCTGGCCCAGCGCCGGCACCGGGTCCATGCGCGGGGGCTGCGTGGGCGATGCGCCGGGCGGCAGCAGCGCGGGCACGTGGCCGGCCGGGGTGTCGACCGCGCTCCAGCGGCCGCGCGCCTGCAATTGCGGATGCGCCCACACGTCGTGCATGGTGTTGACATTGGCGTTGGCGATACCGGCGCGCTCCAGCCGTTCCACCACTTGCGCCGCCGTCAGCGGAGCGAACGCCGCCACGATCAGCGCGTGCAATTCCGCCCTGGCCGCATTGCGGCGGGCATTGCCGGCATAGCGGGCGTCGCCGGCCAGTTGCGGCATGAGCAGCACGTGTTCGCAGAACAGCGTCCATTCGCGCTCATTTTGCAAACCCAGCATGACGGTCTTGCCGTCACCGGCAGGAAACGGGCCATAGGGATAAATCGTGGCGTGGCTGGCGCCGGTGCGCGCCGGCGGCGGGGCGCCGTCGAACGCGTAATACAGCGGATAACTGGTCCACTCGACCAGCGCTTCCAGCATGGAGATGTCGATGTGGCGGCCCTTGCCGGTGCGGCTTTGTTCCAGCAGGGCCGCCAGGATATTGCTGTAGGCATACATGCCGGCGGCAATGTCGGCAATCGACGGTCCTGCCTTCGATGGTTCGTCCGCCGTGCCGGTCACGGACAGAAAGCCCGCTTCGCTCTGGATCAGCAAATCGTACGCCTTCTTGTCGCGGTAAGGGCCGTCGCCGCCATAGCCTGAAATGTCGCAGACGATCAAATCCGGCCGCGCCTGCGCCAGCGCATCGTACGACAGTCCCAGCCGGGCCGCCGCGCCGGGCGCCAGGTTTTGCACCAGCACGTCGGCCTGTTCCAGCACCAGCCGTTGCAGGATGGCGCGCGCCTGCGGATGTTTCAGGTCCAGGGTCAGGCTTTCCTTGGAGCGGTTGGTCCAGACGAAGTGCGAAGACAGGCCGCGCACCCGCTCGTCGTAGCCGCGCGCGAAGTCGCCCACGCCGGGGCGCTCGATTTTGATCACGCGCGCCCCCAGGTCGGCCAGCTGGCGCGTCGCGAATGGCGCGGCGATCGCGTGTTCCAGGGTGACGACCGTGATCCCTTCCAGTGGCCTCATGGCGCGTCCTCCAGGGTGGCGCTGGCGTCCATCGCCAGGTTGCCGGCGCGGTCGCGCGCCCACAGGTGGATGGAGCCGTCCGGACGCGGCGCGCCGGCCACATGGAACGGTTCCAGGTCGAACGTGGGCCGCAGCGCGCGGAACGCGAACGTGGCCACGCGGGCATGGGGCAGCGCGTCGCGCAGCAAGTCCAGCAGCAGGGTGGCGATCAGCGGGCCGTGCACGACGAGTCCGGGATATCCTTCCGCGCCGGTCACGTAATCGCGGTCGTAATGGATGCGGTGGCCGTTGAAGGTCAGCGCCGAATAGCGGAACAGCAGCACGTCGTCCGGCGTCACCTGGCGTTCCCACTGCGCCGTGGGCGGCGCCGCTTGCGGGGCCGCGGCGGGCGCCGGCGCGCCGGCGTCGGGCGCGCTGCGGTAAACGATGTCATGGTGTTCGGTCAGCGCGAGTTCGCCGGCGCAGCGCAAGTCATGCCGTACCGTGACGAACACCAGCGCGCCGCTGCGGCCGGATTTTTCCTCCACGCGCTCGATGGTGGACGTGCGTTCGACCGTCTCGCCGATGTGCAGCGGGCGCGCAAACGTGAAGCGCCCGCCGGCCCACATGCGGCGCGGCAGCGGCACCGGCGGCAGGAAGCCGCCGCGGCGCGCGTGGCCGTCGTGGCCCAGTTCCGATTGCCGGTGCAGCGGCAGGAAATACAGCCAGTGCCACAGTGGCGGCAATACCGTGCCGGGTTCCGGCAGTGCCGGGTCGCGGTCCAGTGTCGCGGCCAGCGCGGCGTACGGGGTGGGGGTGAGCAGGTCGGCCCTGGTTTCCTGCCTGCCGGTCCATTCTTGCAGAGTCATCTCCATTCCTTTATTGGTGGGCGGCGCCATGCGCTTGCCGGTGATGACAGTTTCGCGCTATGGTATTGATTTGAGAATTGCAAATTTCCTTAGGATTGATGCGCCATGAGCATGAATTTTGACCTGGCCGACCTGCGTGCCTTTGTCGCGGTGGCCGAATTGAACAGCTTCCGGGCTGCCGCCGATGCGATCCACCTGTCGCAGCCGGCGCTGAGCCGGCGCGTGGAAAAACTGGAAAATGCGCTCGGCGTGAAACTGTTCGAACGCACCACACGCAGCGTCAGCCTGACGGCGGTGGGGCGCGATTTTTCGCGCAAGGCGCGCAGCCTGCTCGATGACCTGGAGGATTCGCTGCTCAGCATGCAGGGCGTGGCGGCGTCGCAGCAGGGGGAAGTGGTGATTGCCTGCGTCCCGTCGGCCGTGTATTACTTCCTGCCCAAGGTGCTGCGCGATTTCCACGACCAGCATCCGCGCATCCGCGTGCGCATCATCGACGACAGCGCCAATGCGGCGCTGGAAAGCGTGGCGCGTGGCGAAGCCGATTTCGGCATCAATTTCATTGGCACACAGGAGCCGGAAATCGCGTTTGAAACCATCTTGAAGGAACCGTTCGTGGTGGCGTGCCATCGCACCCACCCGCTGGCCAGCGCGAAGCAGGTCAGCTGGGCCGAACTGGCCGATTACGATTTCATGACCGTGGATAAAAGCAGCGGCAACCGCCTGCTGGTGGACCTGGCGCTGGCCAATTCGGATTTGCGGCTGGGCTGGTGTTTCGAGGCGAAGCACGTGTCGACGCTGCTGGGCCTGGTGGAAGCGGGGCTGGGCGTGGCGGTGGTGCCGCGGCTGTCGATGCCGCAGGGCGAGCATGCGACCCTGGCCATGGTGCCGCTGGTGGAGCCGGCCATCGAACGGGCGGTGGGGCTGGTGCGGCGGCGCGGCCGTGAATTGCCGCCGGCGGCGCGCAAGCTGTATGAACAGGTGCGCGCCATGTGGCAGGAAACCGGGCGCGACGCCGCGCGGTAAGCGGGCCCGGTGCCGCGCAATGGCCGGCCGCGTTGCCGTGCGGCCGGCTTCCGGTCAGACCGCGGCCCGGAGCGGGGCGCTGGCAGGCGTTTCAGCAGTAACCAAGGGCTTGGTGCTGTCGTAACCCTGCGCCAGTTCACGCTGCAGCGTGGTGCGGTCGCATGCGCCTTCCCACAGCGAAACCACCACCGACGCCACGGCGTTGCTGACGAGGCTGGTGAGGGCGCGCGCTTCGGACATGAAGCGGTCGATGCCGACAATCAACGCCACGCCGGCGACAGGAATTTCCGGCATCACTGTCAACGTGGCCACCAGGGCAACGAAACCGCTGCCGGTGACGCCGGCGGCGCCTTTGGAACTGATCAGCATGACCGCCAGCATGGCCAGGATTTGCGTCAGTTCCAGGTGGATATTGCAGGCCTGGGCAATGAAAACGCTGGCCAGGGTCAGGTAAATCGCCGTGCCATCGAGGTTGAACGAATAGCCGAGCGGCAGCACCAGGCCGGAAACGCTCTTGCGGCAGCCCAGCCTTTCAAGTTTCATCAGCATGCGCGGCAACACCGGCTCGGTGGACGAGGTGCCCAGCACCACCACCAGTTCTTCGCGGAAGTAGCGCAGCAGTTTGTACAGGCTGAAGCCGTGCAGGCGGGCCAGCGTGCCGATGACGATGACGACGAACAGGATGCATGCGGTATAGAAGGTGCCGATCAGCAGACCCAGCGAGCTGATCGACTTGATGCCGTATTTGCCGACCGTGAACGCCATGGCGCCGAACGCCGCCAGCGGGGCCAGTTTCATCAGGAAGCCGAATACGTTGAACAGCACGTGCGAGAACGATTCGATCGCCACCAGCGCGGGCTTGCCGTCTTTGCCGGTACGGGCAATGCCGAAACCGACCAGGATGGCCAGCAGCAGCACCGGCAAGACTTCGCCTTCGGCAAAGGCGCCAAAGAACGTGTGCGGAATGATGTGCATCATGAATTCCACGAAGCCGGACGGGGCGCCCGATTTCATGTATTTGGCCGCCACGGCGGCGTCCAGCAGGGCCGGGTTTACGTTCATGCCGACGCCGGGCTGGATCAGCAGGACGGCGCCCAGGCCGGTCAGCAACGCCACCAGGGTCAACGCGTAGAACAGGCCCATCGCCTTGGTCATGGTCTTGCCGACCTGTTTCATGTCATTCATGTTGGCGATGCCCAGCGCGATCGTGCAAAACACGATGGGCGCGATCATCATCTTCACCAGGCGGACAAAGGCGTCGCCCAGTGGCTTGAGGCCGGCGCCCTGTGCCGGCCAGAAGTGGCCGACCAGGATACCGAGCAGGACACCCACTAGAACCTGGAAGTACAGCGACCGGTAGATGGGGACGTTGCGGGTGGGTGCATTCACGGTAATCTCCTTTTGTCTATGGTAATTGCATCCGCTGGGTGCGGTGTGGGGCAGAGTGTCCGGCCGCGCCACTTATTTGTAAATTGCAAAATTCCTTGCGACTGATGCGTGTGAAGCATTAATCTAATTGATGTGAATTGCGCATTAATTGACGCAAATAATGCAATTCACAGGCGCTTTCGCGATCACTACCATGCGCTCATCGACAACGTTCAGAGGAGCAATCATGCTGGTTCCCATCCCTTGTATGCTGATGCGCGGCGGCACGTCTAAGGGGCCGTTCTTTCTCGCATCGGACTTGCCGTCCGACCCGTTTGCCCGTGACCAGTGGCTGCTGGCTATCATGGGTTCGCCGGACGCGCGCCAGATCGACGGCATCGGGGGCGGCAACACGCTGACCAGCAAAGCCGTCATCGTGAACCCGTCGTCGCGCCCCGGCATCGACGTCGATTACCTGTTTGCGCAAGTGTCGCTGACCGATTACACGGTCGACACCGGCCCCAACTGCGGCAACATGCTGTCGGCCGTGGCGCCGTTCGCGATCGAGCGCGGGCTGGTCAAGGCCGGCGGCGCCGTGACGCGCGTGCGCATCTATAACATCAATACCGGCAAGGTCATGGAAGCCGTGGTGCAGACACCGGACGGCCGCGTCACCTATGAAGGCGACGTGGCGGTTGACGGCGTGCCCGGCACCGGCGCCGGTGTGCAACTGAATTTCCTCGATGCGGCCGGCGCCAAGACCGGCGCGCTGCTGCCGACCGGCCGTCCGCTGGACGTGGTCGACGGCGTGCCGCTGACTTGCATCGACTTCACCACGCCGATGGTGCTGATCGCGGCGGCGTCGCTAGGCAAGACCGGGCATGAAAGCAAGGCCGAACTGGACGCCGACGCGGCGCTGCTGGCGCGCATGGAACAGTTGCGCCGCAAAGCCGCGCTGCTGATGGGAATGGGGGACGTGAGCGGCAAGGTGTTGCCGAAAGTCGCGCTGCTCGGCCCGCCGCGCTTTGGCGGCGGCATCAGTTCACGTTATTTCGTGCCCTGGAATTGCCACGCCGCGCACGCGGCGACCGGCGCCACCTGTGTGGCGGCTGCTTGCTGCATCGCTGGCACGGTGGCCGCGCCGCTGGCGCGGCCGGCGCCGGCATCGGACAGTTGCGCGCACGAAGTCGTGATCGAACACCCGGCCGGCAAGATTGCCGCCACCGTGCAGCTGGACGGCTGCTGCGGCGTCGCCAGCGCCGGCATCGTGCGCACCGCGCGCCCGCTGTTCAACGGGCAAGTGTATGCGCGCGTACCGGAAGGCTTGCGGATGGCCGCATGAGAAGGTTGCGCGAGGGCTGCATGACATGCATGCCGGGATGGCTGGCGCAGGACATGTTTTCCAGCCGCCATATACGCGCAGGAGGCGGAGGCGCCGGCAAAATGACGCCGGCCGGGACTCGCCCGGCCGGCCGCGCCATCAGAACGTGACGCGGAAGCTCGATGCGATGCCGGTCGGCAGGCTGGCCGGCACGTCGATGATCAGCGCGTCGTCTGCCTGCGTCCAGCGCAGCGGCGCGTTGCTGCCCAGCAGGGTGACGTGTTGCACGGGGCGCGTTTCCAGCCCGGCCTTGCGGCCCAGCGAGGCGATCCGCACCGTGCCCGATGGCGCGCCCAGCGTGATGGCGTACACCGCGCCGCCCTTGGCGGTGAAGCGGATGTCTTGCGGCGTGTAGGCCGTGTTTTCCTGGAAGTGGCCGGAGGCGGCCTTGGTCGGGCCTTCGCCAAACACTTTCCATGGACGCGTGCCATAGATGGCGTCGCCGTTCACGCTCATCCAGCCCGCCATCTCTTGCAGGAATTTCATCGGTTCGGGCGGCAGGCTGCCGTCCGGGTATTGCACCACGTTCAAGAGCAGGTTGCCATTCTTGCTGACGATATCGGCCAGCATGTGCACCACCTCGGTGGTGGTCTTGTACTTGTAGCCGTCACTGTAGAACCAGTCGCCGATCGACGTGTCGGTTTGCCATGGCAGCGGGTTGATGCCGTCCATGACGCCGCGTTCGACGTCCTGCACGCCGGCTTCGCGGATGAATTCCCCGGAACCGATTTCCTTGTGGTTATAGACCGCCTGCAGTTTGCCGCCATGATTGGCGATGCTGGCGTTATAGAAGTTCGACACCAGGGTGCGTCCCACATTGCCGAACGGGAGGCCGCCGTCGGAATACAGCAAATCCGGCTGGTAGCGCGTCACCAGGTCGGTGATGCGGTTGTACCACTCTTGCTGGAAGCGCGTGTCGGTGGTGTACCAGGACGAAGAACCGCGGTAAGGCTGGTTGTGGGCGCGGTGGTACAGCGACGCGTATTTCGGATCGGCGCCGTCATAGTCGACGCCCAGCATCGGCCACATGTTGTCGTAGCCATGGCTGGGAGCGAACCAGCCGTAGCTGGCGCCCAGGTGTTCCGACACGCCAAACGGCAGTCCGGCCTTTTGGGCGGCTTTTTTCCAGTCGCCGACGATGTCGCGCTTCGGTCCCATTTTCACGGCATTCCACTCGTGGTGGCGCGAATCCCACAGGTCGAAATTGTCGTGGTGGACGCCCATGCTGACGAAATACCGCGCGCCGGCTTTCTTGTACAGCGCCATCAGCGCGTCCGGATCGAATTTCTCGGCGGTCCACAGCGGGATGATGTCCTTGTAGCCATGCTTAGACGGGTGGCCGTATTTTTCCAGGTGGTGCTTGTACTGGCCGGTGCCATAGATGTACATGTTGCGCGCGTACCAGTCGCCGGCGCGCGGCACTGCTTGCGGGCCCCAGTGCGACCAGATGCCGAATTTCGCGTCGCGGAACCAGTCCGGCGTCTTGTAAGTCTTCAGCGATTCCGCGTCCGGGCGGAACGGGCCCGGCACGGTCGACAGCTGCACCGGTGTGTCATCGGCGGGTGCGGCAGGGGCGGCGTTGGCAGGCAGTTGCAGGGCGATCAAGGGGGCGGCTAGCGCCAGCAGTGCGGCACGGCGGGTCGGCATGGGAATGTCTCCGGTAGTTGTATAGTCCCATTGTACGGAATATATTTAATGCATCAAGCGCTTGCGGCGCAGTCGGCCGTCAAGTGTGAAATTTCGTACGCGCGCTTGGCAGCTTTAGTAATTGCCTCGCCGTCAAGCCCGACAGCACAATGACGTCATTCGATCCGCCATCAACGTTCGGGGCAGGGCGGGCACATGGCGCTACTCGCCAGCGTGGCCAGCCGGGCATCGCCCACGGTAGCGGATTTTTCGCGCACCGGAGACTGTCCAAGCATGATTTCGTCCATCAGGAATTCCCCATTTCGTCCGTCCGGCCACGGCTGGCGCCATAGCTTGTTGAAGCAGGCCATGTTGGCCGGCCTGGGCATGGTCGCGTTGGCCACTGGCCAGGCTGCAGGCGCGGCCGGCCAGGCGCCATCGTTTGCCGGCATCTTCAGCGACCATGCGGTGCTGCAGCGCGACCAGCCGATCGAGGTGTGGGGCAAGGCCCCTGCCAACGCGGTGGTGACGGTGACGTTCAACGGCGCGACGGAACAGGCGACCGCCGACAGCGCCGGACGCTGGCGCGCACGCCTGCCAGCCATGCCGGCCGGCGGCCCCTACGTGCTGAAAGCCGCCACGGCCGACGGCGCCGCGACCCTGAACGATATCCTGTTGGGCGACGTGCTGCTGTGCGGCGGCCAGTCCAACATGGAATTGCAAATGGCGATCGCCACCAACGCACCGGGCGACATCGCCTGGGGTGGCAGCCCGAACCTGCGCTTCGTGAACATCGCGCGCGACACGTCGCCGGCGCGCCGCGACGAATTTTCCGCCGCGCCGCAATGGCAGGTGACGGGCCCGCAGACCACCGGCCAGGCATCGGCCGTGTGCTTCCACCTCGCGCGCTCGCTGCATCGCCGCTATAACATCCCGGTCGGCTTCGTGAACGCCAGCTGGGGCGGCAGTTCGATCCAGAGCTGGATCAGTAGCCCATCGCTGCGCCAGCTGCCGGCCTATGGCCGCGGCCTGGACGTGCTCGACGCATACGCGCGCGACGTCGCCACCGGCATGCGCGCCGAGGAAGCGCGCCAGGAAGCGTGGTGGGACAAGCTGGACCGCAATGCGGCAGTGCAACGCGCCTGGGCGCGTCCCGAATTCAATGATAGCGGCTGGCCGGCCATCGAACCCGGCGTGCGCTGGAGCGAATCCGGCGTCGCCGGGTTGAAAGACCACCGCGGCGTGGTGTGGTTCCGCACCACGGTGGAATTGACCGCGCAGCAGGCCGCCGCCGCCAGCCACCTGCAACTGGGCCAGGTCGCCACGTCCGATACCGCCTGGGTCAACGGCGTGCGCGTCGGTGGCGGCAACACGTGGTGGGCGGGCCGCGACTATGCGGTGCCGAAGGGTGTGCTGAAGGCCGGCAAGAACGTGATAGCCCTGCGCGTGCTCGACGACGGCAACAACGGCGGCCTGCTCGGAACAGCCGACCAGCGCGCGCTGCGCATGGCCGACGGTAGCCGCATCACCTTGCCGGCGCGCTGGAAATACCAGCCTGGTTCGCGCGTGGCGGCCGTGCAGGAAGCCGCGCCGTGGGAACCGCCGGGCAGCCTGTCGACCCTGTATAACGGTATGATCGCGCCGCTGCAGGGTTACAAATTCAAGCTGGCCGCCTGGTACCAGGGCGAAGCCAATGCCGGTAACGCCATGGAATACCGCACCCTGCTGCCGATGCTGTTTGCCGACTGGCGCCAGACGCTGGGGCAGCCGGACTTGCCGTTCATGGTGGCGCAACTGACGTCGTTCGGTTCCGTGGCCACCAGGCCGGGCAACTCGTCCTGGGCTGAATTGCGGCTGGCGCAGACCCTGGCGGTTCGCAACGACAAGCATGCCGGCATGGCCGTGACCCTGGACTTCGGCGACCGCTCCGACATCCACCCGGGACAGAAGACCATCGTTGGGGAGCGCCTGGCGCGCGCCGCGCGCGCCGTGGTGTTTGGAGAAGCCATCACGCCGGGCGGGCCGGAAGCCGTCTCGGCCAGCCGCAGCGGCGGCGATATCGTGATCCGCTTCGCCAATACCAACGGCGGCCTGCGGACCTACTCGTCGGACCAGGCCATCGGCTTCGAGGTGTGCGACAAGGATGCGTGCCGCTTTGCGGCGGCCGCAGTCGATGGGGACACCGTGCGGCTGAAGGACGCCGGCACCGCGCAAGCCACCAAGGTGCGCTACGCCTGGGCCGACGCGCCGTACGTCAACCTGTACAGCGCCGACGACTTGCCTGCCAACGGTTTCGAGCTGGACGTCCGCTGAGCGGAGGCCGGGAGCGCGGAGACCCGTCCATGTGCGCCCGGCGGCGGCACCGTCTTGTTGCATGACGCCGACCGGCGAACCTACGCGCAGGCGACCGAACCCATTGAACCAACCGGAAAAGTAACCTCGATGAAACCATTGCCCCATACCCTGGCCGCCACCACGCTGGCGCTGGCCATTGCCGCCGCCTGGACGCCGCCAGCCCTTGCATGCCAGCAACAGCCATGCGGCAAGTCCGCCGGCGAGGCCGGGCAGCGCGCCAGCGGCCTCGATGCCAATGGCCACCTGCAGTCGGTGCCGCTGGCCGGCCGCGAGGGCGAGCAGGACTTCGCCTGGGCGCGGCTGCGCGATGGCGTGCAATTCCGCGCCGGCGGCGTGACCAAGAACGTGATCTTCTATGGTCCCGCTACCGTGCGCGTCAACGCCAACCTCGGCAAGAACCACTGGACCAGCCGCAGCATCGTGGTGGTGGGCCAGCCTGGCCACGCGGCCTTCACTGTCGAAGAGGGCGCGGATGCGCTCACCATCAAGAGCGCGAAACTGCGTATCGCCATCGACCGCAAGAGCGGCGCGTTGACGTTCATGGACGGCGCCGGCCGCGTCTACACGCGCGAAGCCGCTCAGCCGCAATCGGTCAAGCAAGTCGAGATCGCGGGCGCGCCGACCTATGAAGTGGAAAACCGCTTCACGCTCAAGCCCGACGAAGCGATCTTCGGTTTCGGCTACAGCGACAGCGATGCCGTCAACCGGCGCAACCAGGATTTGCTGCTGGTGCAGACCAACCTCGGCATCGTGATCCCGGTGATGATGTCGTCGGAACGCTACGGCATCCTGTGGGATACCTATTCGAAGATGCGCTTCAACGATGGCGCGCAAGGCGCGCGGCTGTGGGCGGAAAGCGCGCCGGGCGGGGTCGATTATTACTTCATGGGCGGGCGCTCGATGGATGACGTGGTTGGGCAATACCGCCGCCTGACCGGCGATGCGCCCATGTATCCGAAGCAGGCGTTCGGCCTGTTCATGAGCAAGGAGCGCTATCCAACCCAGGACCGCTTGGTGGAAGTGGCGCGAACGTTCCGCAAGGAGCGCTTCCCGCTCGACTACATCGTGCAGGACTGGCAATACTGGGGCGGCGACAAGGATGGCACGTGGAGCGGCATGACGTGGGACGCGGTGCGCTTCCCCAACCCGCGGGCCATGACCGATACCTTGCACAAGCTCAACATGAAGCTGATGGTGTCGATCTGGCCATCGGTCGGCAACGACACGGCGCTGGGCAAGGAACTGGACCAGCATGGCTTGCGCTTCGCGCCGCTGCACTGGATTTCGCAAAAGGCGCGTGTGTATGACGCGTACAGCGCCAAGGGACGCGAGATCTACTTCAAGCACGCCAAGTCCGGCCTGTTCGACAACGGCGTCGACGCGCTGTGGATGGATGGCACCGAGGTCGAGGTCGGCTCGGCCGCATGGGACGCCAACAAGAATGAAGAAGACATCAAGTCGCTGGGCAAAAACGCGCTGGGAGACTTTGCCCGCTACCTGAACCCGTATACGCTGCTGACCACGCAGGGCACGTATGACGGCCAGCGCGCCACCGGCAACAAGCGCGTGTTCACGCTGACCCGCTCGGCCTGGGCCGGCGCGCAGCGCACCGCCGCGGCTTCGTGGTCGGGCGATATCTTCGCCAATTGGGATACCTTGCGCAAGCAGGTCAGCGGCGGCGTCAACGTCACCATCACGGGCAACCCGTACTGGACCCAGGATACCGGCGGTTTCTTCGTGCAGCGCGATTTTCCGGGCGGTGAAAAGAACCCGGCGTACCGCGAACTGTTCGCGCGCTGGTTCCAGTACGCCGCCTTCAATCCGATCATGCGCGTGCACGGCACCGATATCGAGCGCGAACCGTACATTTTCAAGACGCTCGACCCCGCGGTCTACCAGTCGCTGGAAGACGCGGTGCACCTGCGCTACCGCCTGCTGCCTTACATCTACGGCTTGAGTGCGAAAGTCACCAGCGACCATTACACCTTGATGCGCGCGCTGCCGATGGATTTTGCCGACGACAAGGCCACCTACGGCGTCGACGACGCCTTCATGTTCGGACCATCGCTGCTGGTGCATCCGGTCACGCGCCCGATGTTCAACATCCAGGCGCCGCCGCCCGCCACCATCCCGGCCGATTACCTGCGCACGCCGGACGGCCAGCCTGGCCTGGCGGGCCAGTATTTCGAAGGGCGCAACTTTGAAACGCCGAAGGGTCAGGTCGTCGACAAGGTGATCGACCATGTTTGGCCGGCGCCGCCGCTGGCCACGATACCGGCGGGACTGGCGAAGCTGGACGACTTTTCCGTGCGCTGGAACGGCACGCTGGAAGCGCCCGAGGACGGCGAATATGAAATCGGCGTGGAAGGCGACGATGGCTACCGCCTGTTCATCGATGGCGCGCGCGTGATCGAGGATTGGCAAAACGGCGGCAAGCGCCTGGCCACCACGCGTCAGACCCTGCGCAAAGGCCAGCGCATCAAGCTGACGCTCGAGTATTACCAGGCCACGTCGGACCGCAGCGTGCGCCTCGCGTGGCGCACGCCCAGCGCAATTCGCGCGCTGGCGGCCAGCCAGCCGGCCGTCGACACCGTCATGCGCACCTACCTGCCGAAAGGCGCTTCCTGGTACGACTTCTGGACCAACCAGCGCCATGCAGGCGGCCAGACGGTGGCGCGCGACACGCCGCTGGACGTATTGCCGCTGTATGTGCGTGCCGGCGCCATCGTTCCGCTCGGCCCCGTGCTGCAATACGCCACCGAGCAGCCGGACGCGCCATATGAGATCCGCATCTATCCCGGCGCGGATGGCAGCTTCACGCTGTACGACGACGACAATGAAACCTATGCCTATGAAAAAGGCCAGTCGGCCCGCACCACGTTGACCTGGAATGACAAGACCCAAACACTGACCATCGGGGCGCGCAAGGGCAGCTTCCCCGGCATGGTGAAGGCCCGCACCCTGAACCTGGTGCTGGCCGATGCCGGCAATGGCAAAGGCATCGGCAGTGCGCAAGCCACCAGGACCGTGCGCTACGACGGCAAGGCGATGTCGGTGCGGCTTGGAAAATAGCTCCCCCTGAAAACGTGTTTTTAACCCTGGACCCATGTTGAACCCATGAACACCTTGTCCCGCCGTAAACTCCTTGCCACATCGCTGGCCACTGCCGCCGCCGCGGCCCTGCCTTCCGCCGCCGGCGCGGCGACGGACTCCAAAGGTGCCGCCAAAGCGGGCGCCAAAGCAACGCTGGCGCCCACCCCGCCCATGGGCTGGAACAGCTGGAATTCGTTTGGCCCCACCATCAACGAAGCGCAGTCGCTGGAAAACGCGCGCATCATGGTCGACAAGCTGCTGCCTTCCGGCTACAACGTCTTTACGGTCGATATCCAATGGTATGAACCGAATGCCAACAGTTATACCTATCGCAAGGACGCCGAATTGACGATGGACGCCTATGGCCGACTGCTGCCGGCGCCCAACCGCTTCCCGTCGGCGGCGAACGGCAAGGGCTTCAAGCCCCTGGCCGACCAAATCCACCGCATGGGCCTGAAATTCGGCATCCACCTGATGCGCGGCATTCCGCGCCAGGCCGTGCGCATGAACACGCCGATCCTGGGCACGAACCTGCGGGCGCAGGATATCGCCGACACCAAGGCCATTTGCGAATGGAATGGCGACATGTATGGCGTCGACATGAGCAAGCCCGGCGCGCAAGCCTACTATGACTCGGTATTCAAGCTGTATGCATCGTGGGGCGTCGACTTCATCAAGATGGACGACATGTCGCGCCCGTATGACAAGAACTGGCCCGAAGTCGAAGCCGCGCACAAGGCGATCGTGGCTTCCGGCCGCGCGATGACCCTGAGCCTGTCGCCTGGCGAAATGGACTTGAAATGGGCGCTGCACGTGCCGCACTATGCGCAAATGTGGCGGATTTCCGATGACTTCTGGGATGAGTGGAAATTGCTGAACGAGCAATTCCAGCGCCTGGAAAACTGGAATCCCGTGATGGGGGCGAATTCGTGGCCGGACGCCGACATGCTGCCGCTGGGCCGCCTGGCGCTCGGTGAACGCGACACGAAATTCACGCCGGACGAGCAGCAAACGCTGATGTCGCTGTGGAGCATCGCGCGTTCGCCGCTGATCATGGGCGGCGACTTGCGCCACCTGGACGCGCCGACCCTGGCGCTGTTGACCAATCCGGAAGTGCTGGCGGTGAACCAGAAAAGCCACGACAACCGGCCGCACCGCGCCGATGTCGGCACGCGCATCTGGAGCGCCCGCCCGAACGGCGCTGGCGTCGACGTATATTACCTGGCGCTGTTCAACACCGAAGACAAGCCAACCGAGATTGCCTTCGACCTGTCGCGCCTTAACCTGGGCAACAAGACCGTGGCGGTGCGCGATTTGTGGAAGCGCCAGGATATGCCGCAGGCGCGCGGCGCGATCCGCCAGGCGCTGGCGCCGCATGCGTCGGTGCTGTTGCGGGTGGCGGCGTAAATTGGAACTGTACGGCGGATTAGCTGCGGAGCAGCGTAATCCGCCAGGCGCGTGCAATTCGCCGGCATGCCGGATTACGGCGCGGTGCGCCTAATCCGGCCTACAGCGCGGATTAGCTGTGGAGCAGCGTAATCCGCCAGGCATGTGCAATTCGCCGGCATGCCGGATCATGGCGCGGTGCGCCTAATCCGGCCTACATCGGGCTGTCGACGTAGAGGCCGCATAGGTGCTTTACTTCCGTGTCGACAGGCTCCTGTACGCTTTCGGCGTGCAGCCGTATTCCTCCCTGAACAGTTTGATGAAATACGAGCCGTTGGCATAGCCTACCGAATGCGCGACTTCCGCCACGGTGGCGCTGGCTTCTTCGGTCAGCAGCCTGGCCGCTTCGATCAGCCGCAATTTATTCAGGTAGCTGCTCAATGTCATGCCGAGTTCGGCTTTCAGCACGTCATTGACCCGGTTGCGGCTGGCCCCCGTGGCGGCGGCGACAGCGTCCAGGTCCAGCCCGGAATCGGTGTAATGGGTGGCGATGAAACGCAGGATGGTGGCCTGTTCCGTGTCGTGGCAGGGTTCCATGGCTAAATGCCGGTACGCCACGAACGCGATGTCTTTTTTGAGCCGGGCGTCCAGCGAGGCAATCAGTGCGCGGGAGCGCGCCAGGAAAAACCAGATGCCGTAGCCGCTCCAGCTGACCGCGAGGATGGCCGCCAGCGCGGCGAGGTAGCGGTCATCGCGGCCATGCAGCGTGAGGCTGCTGATCTCGACATGCGCATTGACGTTGCGCCGGCTGTATTGGCTGGCGCCAAATTCGAACCGCACGACCTGGTTTAACCGGTAAGACTGGCGCGACAAGTCCACTTTCAACGAGTCGAACCACCACACGGGAATGGTCAGGCGCGTGAGATCGATCGTGACAGGCGCGCCCTTTTCGTCACAGGAAAATAAGGTCATGGCAGGCGGATACGTCAGCAACTGGCCCGGCTTCGAGATACGGTGGTCGAATGTGGACAGCACGAAGATCAGCGCATTGGCCGGCGCGCATCTGGCGACGAAGGTGAGGGTGGTATACCGTGACAGGTCCACCGGCGTCAGCCTGCCTTCCGGGTCCTGCATCAGCCATGCGGCCGACGCCCCGGGAGAAGTCGCGGCCCCGGTGAGCCTGAAATCAAAGGCGAGCGAATGCCGGGTGGCGTCGAGCAGGCGTATCGTGGAGGTGCCGCCTTGCGGTCCGTCGGTGAAGACGGCCTGGCGCCAGCGCGCCGCCCCGCTTTGCCGCGACAGCAGTTCGACCGCCGGGTTGCTTTGTACGATGCAGAAGCACGCGATCAGCGCATCGGCAATCAACAGTAGAACGAACGCGGCCAGCGCTTTCCTGTAGAAATCCGGCATGCTTATTGTGTGTGTTGGCTGCGCGTGTTGGCCGCGTGGCTGCGCACCGCCCCCGGAGTGCAGCCATATTCCTGCTTGAACAGCTTGTTGAAATACGAAACATTGGCATAACCGACCGCAAAGGCAATGTCCGCGATGGGCATGCCGCCTTGTTCTGCCAGCAGCCTGGCCGCTTCCGTCAGGCGCAATTTATTGAGGTAGCTGGTGAACGTCATGCCGAGTTCCGTTTTCAGGATGTCGTTGATTTTATCGCGGTGCGCGCCGATCCGGGCGGCGACGCCATCGAGGTCCAGTTCCGGGTCGGTCGCGTGGCTGGCGATGAATTGCAGGACGGCGGCCTTTTCCTTGTCCTTGAACGGTTCCAGGGTCAGTTGGCGGTATGCCACCAGCTGCAAGTCATCGTTCCTGCGCGACTCCAGGCTGGCGACAAGCGCACGGGCATGGGCCCGAAAGAACCAGGCCACGAACGCGCCCAGGCCCAGCACGACCAAGAGCGCCAGCGCGGCCAGGTAGCGTGGGTCGCGGCCGTGCAGGGTGATGTCGCTGATCTCCACATGGGACTCGGTTTGCCGCGGGCTCTGCAGGCTGGCGCCAAACACGAACCTGGCGACCCGCTCCAGCGTATAGGACTGGTGCAACGGGTCGATCTTCATCTGAGCGAACCACCACGGAGGCAGCGCGAGGCGGGTCAGGTCCAGCGACACCGGCGTTCCGTGTTCGCTGCAGGAAAAATATGTTTCCGGCGACGGGTACGTCAGGAGCTCGCCCGGCCTGGAGATGCGCGGGTCCAGTGTGGGCATGGTAAACAGCAGCGTGTTGGCCGGCGCGCACCTGGCGACAAAGGTGAGGGTGGTGTATCTCGACAGGTCCGCCGGCGCCGCGTTGCTCCTTCCGTCCTCGAACAGCAATTGTGCCGAAGCAAACGGATGCACCGCGACGTTCGTGACCCTGAAGTCGAAGCGCAGCGACTGCCGTCCGGAATCAATGATGCGGATGGACGAGGTGCCGCCCCGGGCGGCATCTGTGATCCCGACCGCCACGGTTTGCAGCTTGCCTGCCTGCCGCGGGACCAGCACGGCGGACGGCAGGCTGTGTGCGATGCAAAACCATGCCGCCAGTGCATCGGCCGCCAGCAGGACAATGAGCGCAACCAGCGCCTTTCTATAGAATGCTTGCAGCAGGCTCAATGATCAGGCTCGATGGGAAGTTTCGTGGTTGCTCCGGACGTTCTGTCTCGATGATAGCAGCACCCGATGTGCCTGCGACAAGAAAAAAGGACAGCTGAAGCTGCCCCGCCTTTGCTTGCCGCACCGGCTGGACGAGCGGCCAGCCGGTGCGGCGGAACGTTACCTGTCCAGCAGCTCCACGCCCAGCGGCTCCAGGCGCAACACGCCATCCCAGCGTTTGCCGCCCAGGACGCCGTTCCTGGCGCCGTCGATCGGCACTTCCTTCCTGTCGCCGGTGGTGTTGACGTACAGCGTCCTGCCGTCCACCACGCGCGCATAGACGCCGTCCGGCGTCTTCGGTCCCGGCGCAATGCCGGTGCTCTCGTAGAGCTGGCGGTACAAGGGCCGCATCAGTTGCGGGTGGGCGGCGGTAGCCACGTAAATCGCGCGTCCCTTGCCGTAGCGGTTGACGGTAATCGCGGGCGGCTTGCCGTCAGCATTGGCAAAGCGCGCCAGCACGTCGGCGGTGGACGGTTCCAGTACCTCGTAGGCGCCCAGTTCAGCCTTGACTTCCTCGCCGCCGATCGTGGTTTCCAGCTTGCCGGCGCCATAGAACGCGTTGGTGCGCAGGCCGAACACGTCGGTCAGGCCGCCGGGCAATGGGGTGTCGTGCCATTGGTTGTTGTCGTTGACCTTGGCCGATTGCGCAGTCATGACGACAGTGCCGCCTTCGGACACGAACTTGCGCAGGTTGGCGGTGGCCGCCGCGTCGAGCAGGTACATGCCGGGTACGATCACCAGCTTGTAGCGGCCCAGGTCTTCATGGCCGATGTGGATCACGGCCACGTCGACGTTGTCCTTGAACAGCGGTTCATAGGCGTTGTGCGCCTGTTTCATGTAACCCGGATTGATGTAAGGGCGCACCGTGTTGCTGATACCCTCGCGCGGCAGGTTGGTGGCGGCCATGTTGTCGAACGAATAGGCAATGGCAACCTTCGGCTGCGGCTGGCGCGGGAAGCCGAGTTTTTCCAGCGTAGCAAACTCCTTGGCCACGGTGGCGAATTCGTCGAGTTTCCACGAAGCGCGGTCGTCATGGTCGATCAGGCCGAACAAGGCTTGCTCTTCGCCGCCGTGGTGGCTGTGCCAGGTCCACGGCATCACGGCCTGCGCGCCCATCAGCAGGCCGAAGTGCGCCCACATGCGCGAGCGGCCCGGCGTGCCATAGTAACCGGGGCCGCCGGCGGTGAATTCGTTGAACCAGATCGGCGTGTCCATGCCGGCGCGCATCATGGTCGATTCGAACCCGGCGCTCAACGGTTCGCCCGGGTAAAAGCCCATCGCGCCGTGGCTGACATATTGGCGGTAGCTGGACAGGTAGTCGAAGCCCTTGCGCCCGGCGCTGTCCCACAGGTTGGAGATGGCGGGTTTGTCCGGCGTATTTTTCTTGCGCACCGCTTCCAGCAGGTTGAGTACTTCGATCGATTGCAGCGACCAGAAGCGCCGCATGTCGAGATAGCGCTCATACGGACCGACGCCTTCGAGGTAGGGCAGGCGTACCTCGTCCCAGGTATTGATGTGGCGCGACCAGCGCTGCGTGGCCCAGGCCTTGTTCAGCGCTTCCACGGTGCCATACTTACGCTTGAGCCATCCGATAAAGCGCTGGCGGTCGGCTTCGGAATACGACACCATGCCGTTGCCGGTCTCGTTGTTGTAGCCGATGGCAAACAGCGCCGGGTGCTTCGCGTAGCGTTTGGTTATGGTGTCGGCCAGCCGCACCAGCAGGCGCCGGTAGTCGGGGTCGCTGGTATTGTCCATATAGCGCTCGGCCGGATCGAGGCGCGTGCCGCGTTCGTTGACGATGTCGACACCGGGATACTTCTTGTGCAGCCATAAGGGCGCCGGCTGGCCCGGGATGTCCATGATGACTTTCAGGCCGGCCGCGTGCATCCGGTCCATGATCCAGTCAAATTGCCTGAAATCGAATTTGCCTTCGGCGGGCTCGAACGCGTCCCAGGCCAGGTCGCCCATGCGCACGACTTTCATGCCAGCCTGTTTCATGCGCGCGATGTCGCGCTCGATCTGCTCGCGGCCGCTGCGGTCGAACGGTTGGTAATTGGTGCCGACGAACAGCTCATTGGCTGGCGCGGTGGGCAAACCGGCAAACGATGGGGAGGGCGCAGCCGCCAGTGTGGCCAGGGCAAGCGCGATCGGTGCAAGGAGTTTCATGGAATGCTTCATGGGTTGATGAACGTTTGAACAAGGTTGCGGCGGAGCCGGGTGTGGCGCCATGAGCGGCGCCCATGGTGGCAGCATAGGTACGCTGCCGGTCCGCGCGGTAGCATTTGCCTGGGGGATTCGCATCAATGTGCAGAAATTGCTATGAAATTTCCACGATCGTGTTAGTGGCCGGCAGCGACATGGCTGGCTTCGATGTAAAAAAACGGAGGCCGTGGCCTCCGTTTGTTTGGGGGCATACCGGCCCCGCGCTACGCGTCCTGGCGCAAACGCCAGTAAACGGAATAGCGCTGGTGGTGCACGTCGAATAGCGGCCGCAGCACGATGCCGCTCGCCGGACCGGCGTCCTTGAACTGGAACGCGGAAGCATCGCCGGGCAGCGGCGCGAGCCAGTCGGCGGGATTGCCTGACGCATGGACGATATCGGGCACCGGCGCTGCGGCGATCTTCAGGAACGCATCCTTGCCGCCCACGTCGCTGCCGGGCATGTTCTCTCTGCCAAGTTCCCCGGCCAGCAGCACCGGGCCGTGGAAGATGGCGACCATCGAGGAAACGTCCTTGGCCCGCTCCAGCCGCAGCCCGGCGGGAAGCGCCAGCTCGATCACGTCACCGGCTTTCCATTGCCGCTTCAGCGGCAGATAGCTTGCCGGCTTCGCGGCCTGGCCGTGCGGCTTGCCGTTGATCCGCGCCGTGGCCGGGTTGGCGACCCATGCCGGAATGCGCACATGCAGCGTGGCGGCGCCGGTCCCGGCCTTCACCACGATCAGCCGCACCGGTTCGCCGCGCATGATATCGCCTTGCTGCCGCAACACCATCCCGGCTTCACGCCAGTTCAGCTCCGACGGGACATACAGGTTCACCCACAGCGATGCGTCCTTGTGAAAATAAATGCCTTCGTTGTAGCGCGCGGTGTTTTCAATGCCGCTGCCGGTACAGCAAAAGCTGCCGTTGAGATAAGTGCGAAAGTCGCCGCGCAGCGGTGTGAAGTAAGTCATGGCGCCCGTATCGGGCGCCACCGAGGCCAGCACATGGTTGTACAACGCACGCTCGTAATAGTCCGCGAGGTCGGCGCGGCGGTCGCGTTCGAACAGCCTGGCGGTCAGCTTCAGCATGTTGTGGGTATTGCACGTTTCCGCGGTGGTTGGCGGCAGCGCCTTGCGATCGTCGATGGAGGGGCCGGCTTCCACGCCCGGCTGGTCGAACCATTCGTTGAACGAGTTGCCGCCGTTGGCGAACGTATGCTGGTGCACCACCAGCCGCCAAAAGTTTTCCGAGGCCTTCAATTCCTGCGGGTTGCCATTGGCGTTCGCGCAGTTGGCCAGCCCCACTGCTTGCGCAACGTGCGTATTGGCGTGCAGGCCGCCCAGCCTGTCCTCGCCGTCGGCGAGCGGGCCGACGAACCATCCTCGGTTGAAAAGGCGCGCCGCCGCCAGGTGGCGCGGGGCTTTGCTGATCTTGAACAGTTCCGCCAGGGCGTCACTCATCGCGCCGAACTCGTTTTGCGGATTGCGGCTGCCATCGGTGCGCAACATCTTGTCAACCTGTGCGGCATCCAGCCTCGCCAGCCGGTTTCCAATGTAATCAGCCATCTTCGTGACCACGTCGAGCGCCTGCTGGTTGCTGAGATGAACATGGGCGTCGAGCAGGCCCGACATCAGTTTCTGGATGGTGTAATACGGCACGCCGATGCCCCTGGCATCGGCGCCAGGCTTGCCTTCCACCTGGTCCAGCGCGGCCGTGGAGAAGGCTGCCAAGTAGCCATCCTGGTCCAGGCCCTTTTGGCACATGGCCAGTTCGCTCACGAGATAGTTTACCCGGTCGCGGAAAAGCGGGCTGCCGGTCGCCGCCGCCATGCGCGAGGCGGCGGACAAATAGTGCCCTGTCATGTGTCCACGGATAAATTCACTATCCCAGCCTTCGTAGCCGCCGTCGATGCCTGCCTTTTGAGGAAGTTTGGCCAAGGCGCGGTAAGGGTAAAGCAGCCTGTCGGGATCATACGACGCGAGCACTCCGTTGCGATGCAGTTCCTGGCGTGCGTGGAACGGGCTCCCCGGCAGCAGGCGCACCTGATTCGACAGGAAGGCGCGCGCTGCATCGACAGGAACGGCACCCGGCGTGGAAGGCACAAGCTGGCCAAGGCCGCGGGCTGCACCATGCACCGGCAGCGCCGCGACAGTGGCTTTGAGCATGGAGCGCCGGGTGAAGAACACAGGAACTCCTTTCGTTAATTAGTGTACAACATGCCGCGGCCGGTGCCGCTGAAGTAGATCCGGCCATAGATGTTCTGGTCCGCCGCCAGCGCGCCGATGCCGCCATACTGGTGGGCGTCGTCGTTAAAGCGCGACCAGGTGGCGCCGCCGTCGTCGGAGCGGTACACGCCCCACACGTTATTCACCACGCCTACCACGTAGACCGCCGCCGTATATTTGGCGCCGCTGGCCGCCTTGCCCAGCGCGATGGCGCTGGCTGCCGGCGTGCCGGCGCCCTGCGCGAAGCTGGTGAGCTTCTTCCAGCTCGCCCCCGAATCAAGCGAGTGGTACACGGCGGTGCCATCGGTCAGCCAGATATCGCCTTCGGCGTTGGGGTTGACTGCGATCGAGGTCGACCACGTGGCGTTGGGAGCCAGATTCAATGCCGCCGCACCCTGGCTCAGCGTAAAGGTGTGGCCGCCATCGGTCGACACATACACCTTGCCCGCAGTGCCCCACGTCGCGCCGCCAGAATCATAGGCATAAACCTTGTTCGGATTCTTGCGGTCCGCCGCCAGGCGGTAGTTGCGGTTCCAGCCGTTTGCGACCGAAGGCAGCGGCGGCAGATTGGTTGCGCTCCAGCTCGCGCCATTGTTGGTCGTGTACGATGGCACGGAATTGGACGGCGCCCAGACTGCGTTGTTGCGCGCGGTAACTGCCAGGTCGCCGCCGTTGCTTTGCGCGGCGCCGGCCGGCAGGGTGGCGAATTTCCCCCACGTCTTGCCGCCGTCGCCCGACCAGAAACCGGTGCCGGTGTTGTTCGAATTGATGGTGCCGATGCCGGCGATATAGAGCGGATCGGCCCATGCCACGTCAGCGGCGTAGGCATTGCTCCAGCCCAAGCCGGGATTCAAGGTCGGCGTGGTGTTCAAGTCCGTGTCGACCCACATCCCGACGTCGCCAGAGCTGTTGAGCAGGATATATGGCGCCCCCGCTGGCGGTGTCGTGATAGTGAAGACAGCGGTTTCCTCGATCCCGGCGATGTTGCCTTTCCAGCTGGGCGTGGCGGAGGACGCGTTTTTGGTTTCGATGATGCCGCCGCCGTGGACGTGCAGGATGTGGTCCGGATTGGACGGGTCGATCTCGACGTCGTCGACCCAGCCCGAAGCGGTTTCGCCTGGCGTGTCCGCCTCAATTTCGCGCCAGGTCTTGCCGGCGTCGTCCGACAGTTGGACGATCGGTACCCCTTGGGAGCCCCAGGAGTTGCTGACGCCCAGCGCAATGCGGGTGGTCGCGCCGCTGCCGTAGACGGACAGGCCGCCCATGCCAAAGTTCACCCATTGTTGCGGATCGTAGCTCTTCAGCAGTGTCCAGTTCGTGCCGTCGAATTTGTAGAGGCGGCTGGGGCCGCCGGCGCCGGGACCTGCGTCCTTGGTAAACACCACGTAGAACACCCCGTCGGCGGCGCGTACCATGTGCGGAATGTGGTAGCCGGATACCGGCGTGGTCACCGGGGTCCAGGTGGCGCCGCCATTGGTTGATTTGTACATGTTCGCGCTCAGGCCCGCCACGGTGGCATAGTCCGGAGCGATGGCGGTGTAGATGGTCTGGGTGGCGGTGCCTGAACCTTTGGTGCCGGTGTCGTACACCACCAGTTCGACGCCCATGCCGCCGCCCGCGGCGCCGATCTGGTCCGACGTCATCTTGGCGGACGACAGCGACGTCACTTGCGACCAGGTCAGGCCGGAGTCGGCGCTCTTCCACAGGCCGGCCGTGCGCGAGCCGTAGAACAAGGTCGACGGCTTGTTGGGGTCGACCATCAGGCGTTCGCCGATGGCCCGGCCAGGATTGTTGCCGCCCAGCTGGAAGGGCAGGTCGACGTGGGTCCAGGTGTTGCCGCGGTCCTTGGAGATGTACAGGCGGCCGTTGCCCTCGAACGTGTACATGCCCGTGGCCATATAGACCAGCTGGTCGTTGTTCGGATCGAGCGCGATGCTTTCGACGCCATGGAAACGGCTCTCGGCCGCGCCAAAGCCCAGGCCGTCGGTGATCGGCGTCCAGGACGAGGTGGCCTGGTTCCAGCGATAGGCGCCGCCGATGTCGGTGCGTGCATACAGCAGGTTGGCGGTCGTCGGATGGTAGATCAAGCCGGTGACGTAGCCGCCGCCGCCGAACTTGACGCTCTTGAACGTGGTGGGGCCGGGTGTCGCGGTGCCAGGTTCTGTCGGCGTCGTTGGTGTCGTCGGCGTCGTTGGTGTGGTCGGCGTGGTCGGCGTCGTGTCGGTGCCGCCCGGCAGGGTGGTCACCGGGGCGGCGGGCGCCGCGCTGCCGCCGCCACCGCCGCAGCCGGCCAGCAGCGTGGCGAGCAGGGCCGGGACGGCTAAGTGGATGGAATACTTCGAGTTCAAGATGCGTTTCTCCAGATTATAAGGCTGTGCGCAGGTTCGTTAATTTAGATTAACCCTACGTTGAATAATGCGGGAGGTTGCATGGCGCTGCAATTGCGAAAGTATTCAATGCAGCCAATGAAATTGCTCAACAGCGCAGGCTGTTAAAAAACCGCCGCGGCCCGTTTCCGGCGCCGCGGCGGTCAGGTGCTGCTCAGGGACGTACTGCTCAGTTGGTGTAGATCAAGCCGCGGCCGTTGCCACTGAAGTAGATGCGGCCATAGGTGTTCCAGTCGCCCGCGATCACGCCGATGCCGCCGTACTGGTGCGCGTCGTCGTTGAAGCGCGACCAGTTCGCACCGCCGTCGTCGGAGCGGTACACGCCCCACACGCCGCCCCGCGTGCCCACCACGTATACCGCTGCCGAGTACGTCGCGCCGCTTGAGGCCTTGCCCAGCGCAATGCGGGTGGCGCCTGGCAGCGCACCCGTCGAGCCGTTGGCGGTGACCGTCGCGAAGCCGGACAGCTTGGTCCAGTTCGCGCCGCCATTGGTCGAGTGGTACACGGTTTCACCGTCAGCCACCCACAGGTCGCCCGAGGCGTTGGGATTGGCCACCATGGTCGTCAACCCGAATTCATTCTTGGCGAAGTTCGCGTTGACCGAACCCTGCACCAGCGAGAACGAATGGCCGCTGTCGGTCGACAGGTAGACTTTGCCCGTGGTGTTGTTCCACCACGCGCCGCCGCCATCGAAGGCGTAGACCTTGTTCGGGCTCTTGCGGTCGACCACCAGGCGGTAGGCGTTATTCAGGCCGCCGTTGGGCGCGGGCAGGCCGCTGACCTGGGTCCAGC